>JAUSGV010000168.1 GCA_030648675.1 Dehalococcoidales bacterium | reverse complement strand
CCACATCCGACCGAATTTTCGCGGGTCGCGAAAAACAACGTTGCTGCCGTCATTAAAGTACAAAACGGCACGAGCAAACCGCACCTCTTGGGTCTTACCTCGCCCTGCGATCAAAGCTCCGCTCATTTTCAGATGAGCGATCAAGGTTTCCCCATTGCTCAAGCTGAACAGCAAGTACTTGCCGCGTCTATTGATTCCTGTAATTTTTTGCCCGATCAGGCGCGCCCGAAATTCGGCGGCGGAAGGCTGCCGTACGATCCCTTCCCATAGTAGCTTAATGTTTGTTATTTTGCGACCCACCACCAGGGGAGTAAGTTCATTTTTTACTGTTTCAACTTCCGGTAATTCAGGCATTCACACTCCTCACTCCAGTTCTCCCCAGTTATGCCCTTTCTTCAGGTCAACCTTTAATGGTACGCTGAGTTTAACCGCAGTATTCATACTTTCCGGCACCAGCCGGCTCATCAAATCCAATTCATCGTCCGGCACTTCGAATAGAAGCTCATCATGCACCAGAAGCAGCATTTTGGTCCTGAGGCCGAGCTTTACCATTTTGCGGTAAATATTAACCATAGCGACCTTGATTATGTCGGCCGAAGTACCTTGAACCGGCATATTTATCGCCATTCTTTCGGCCCCTTCCCTTACAAGGCGATTAGCCGAATTTATTTCAGGTATACGCCGCTTCCTGCCGAGCAGCGTTTGCACATATCCTTTTTCCCGGGCGAATTGCTTGGTACTCTCCAAGTATTGCTTTACACCGGAATATTTTTCAAAGTAGGCCTCGATGAACTTGCCGGCCTCTTCACGGGAAAGCTCTGTTGCCTGTTCCAGACCGTACTCGCTCATACCGTAAATAACGCCGAAATTTACCGTCTTTGCCAGGCGACGCATTTCAGGCGTAACCGCTCCTGCCTCAACGCCGAATATTTGAGAAGCTGTCGCCGCATGAATGTCTTCATCACGGTTAAACGCTTCGAGCAAACGCGGATCTTGAGACAAATGGGCCAAAGCACGAAGATCTATTTGAGAATAGTCGCCGGCAAGGAGCGTATTTCCCGGGGCAACAATAAAAGCACGTCTGATACGTTTGCCTAATTCCCCACGCACGGGTATATTTTGTAAATTCGGATCTGTCGATGAAAGCCGTCCCGTTGCAGTTTTAGTCTGGTTAAAATTGGTATGCACCCGGCCTGTCTTTTTCTTGACCAGGATGGGCAGCGCATCTAGATAAGTCGATTTCAGCTTAACGAGTTGCCGGTAGTCGAGAACAAGATCTATTACGGGATGCACACCCCGCAATTCTTCCAGAATCGCGGCACCTGTGGAATAACCGCCACTCTTTATTTTCTTCCCCGCAGTCAGTTTCATTTCCTGAAAAAGAACCGCACTTAATTGCTGTGGTGAGCTAATGTTGAATTCATGTCCTACATGCTTGTAGATATCCGCTTCCAACTCCCGTATTCGAGTTCCAAGTTCCTGCGACATAGTGTACAGCAACGCTTCATCGAGTAAGACTCCGCTTCTCTCCATGTGTACCAGAACTGGTATCAGCGGCATTTCAACATCCGCAAACAATGACCATAAGCCCTGCTCACGCAGCTCCGGGTCGAACATACGGGCTAACCTTAATGTCATATCGACATCGGCACAGGCATATTCGCAAACTTGTTCAACCCCGGCCTCGGCCATCGTAATTTGTTTGCGGCCGTCACCGATCAGTTCGTTGACGGCCGTCAATTCAATTCCAAGACGATTGAAAGTCAATGGCTTTAAACTCAACGCTTTCTCATTAAGCAGATACGCAGCTACCATAGTATCGAAAGCAACGTCTCGCACTACTATCCCGTTCTCTGCCAGTACGGTTATAACGAATTTGCTGTTGTGCCCAACCCTGTAATATCCGGCTTCTTCCATGATGGGCCTTATCCGGCTAATTACTTGCTCCAGCGGCATTTGCAGCAGCCCACCCCAACCGGTATGCCCGACCGGAATATAATAAGCTCCACCTGGCGCTATCGATATCGATATGCCGACAAGTTGGACGGCCATCGCATCAAGACCGGTTGTCTCCACATTGAAAGCAAACGTTTTGGCTTCCCGAAGGAGCTTTACCAGATTATCGAGGGCGTCGGGAGTGTTGATAATCGTATACGCCCGGGGGATTTCGACAGCTTTTTGTGTTTCCTCGCCTCCGCCTTCGGTTTCCGGCAACCGCGCCAAAAGCGAATAGAATTCCATTTCTCGGAAAAGTTCCGTAACTCGCTTCCTGTCGAAGGAACTCGTACAGCACAAGTCCAAGTCGAGCTGAACCGGAGCATTCATAACGATGGTTGCCAATTGTTTGCTCTGCCGCGCTATGCCTTCTTGATCTCGCAGCAAAGTTTTTATACGCGGCGGCGTTACCTGTTCGATGTGCACGTAAATTTCTTCCAGAGTCCCGAATTGCTGAATGAGCTTTACTGCGGTCTTTTCACCGATCCCTTTCACTCCCGGAATATTGTCCGAAGGGTCGCCGACAAGACCTTTAAGGTCGGTAATGTTCTCCGGCTTGACCCCATACCTTTCGAAAACCGTATCCTCGTCGTAGAGTCGGGTTTCGCTGAATGAACCGCGCGGTTTAGGATAAAGCACTTTTACTCGAGGACCGACTAGCTGCATGGTATCCGCATCGCCCGTCACAATTACGCTATCGACTCCTTGCTCGCTGGCTTGACGGCTCAGCGTCCCGATTACGTCATCGGCCTCAAAACCCTCGACTTCAAATACCGGAATATTGAAAGCCGCCACCAACTCCTTGACCCGCCCGAACTGATTCACCAGTTCATCGGGCGTTTTGGGCCGATGAGCTTTATACTCGGCAAACATTTCGTGTCTGAAAGTCGGAGCAGCCGTGTCAAAAGCAATCGCCCAGTGGGTCGGTTTTACATCGTTAACGGTTTTAAGCAGCATCTGAGCAAAACCATATACCGCACTCACAATTTCACCCGTTTTACTCACGGTCAGCGTTTTTGTATTCAAGAACGCGTGGTAAGCACGGTGAACGATGGCGTTTCCGTCTATCAACACAAGGAGTGGTTCTTGCATGCAGTTATTATAACAAACCAAAATGTCGCGACAACGGCATTTTTTCTCTTTATCTTTCAAGCGTATCATGTGCGTTATATTTTCATGGTATACTAAGCACCGAAAAGGGGGTCCCGGTTGAAAGGAAAGGATTTACTCTCAATATCCGACTTAAACAGAGAAGATATTGTCTCTTTGATTTCGGAAGCAGCCGATATGAAGGCTAGCGGCACCTGGACCACAGCTCTGAAACGTAAGGTGCTTGCTCTGGTATTTGAGAAGCCATCCCTGCGAACGCGGGTCAGTTTTGAACTTGCCATGCGCCAGCTTGGCGGCCAGGTTATTTATTTGTCGCCCACTGAGGTTGGATTAGGACACCGTGAATCGGTCCCTGATGTAACCAGAGTGCTGAACCGTCTCGTCAACGTTTTAGCAGTCCGCACGTTTTCTCACGGAACTCTTGAAGTTATGGCGAATTATTCCGATATCCCGATAATCAACGCTTTGTCAGACTTAGAGCACCCCTGCCAGGCACTCGCCGATCTACTCACTATTTCCGAACACAAAGGTGGGTTCGACGGATTGACGATTGCGTATGTCGGCGACGGTAACAACGTAGCCAACAGTTTGATTTTAGCCGCCACGAT
>JAUSGV010000167.1 GCA_030648675.1 Dehalococcoidales bacterium | reverse complement strand
CCCGTCACAACGGCCTTTCTTAAGCCTTTATCTAGTTCGTCGAGGCTGATCTCTTCACCGCCGAGGTATCTTTCCAGCAGCGAATCGTCCACTTCGGCGATAGCTTCCACCAGCTTCTCGTGGAGGGCATCGACCTGATTTTTCAACTCGGCCGGCACTTCGCCTTCATTGGCCGCTTTCCCGGTGTAGCTTTTGCGGGCCAGGAGATCGATAACACCGGTAAACGTAGCATGTGCCCCGATGGGAAGCTGTACCGGCAGGCACTTCGCCCCCAGTTTATCCTGGATTTCCTTGACCGCTTTATTGAAATCTGCGTTTTCCCGGTCCATCTTGTTGACCATGATGAGCCGCGGCAGGCCCGCTTCGCCGGAGTAACCCCAGACCTGTTCGGTACCGACTTCGACGCCGGAAGCAGCACAGACAACGATCAAAGCCCCTTCGCTCACGCGTATGGCGGCTTTTACTTCGGCGACGAAATCAGAATATCCCGGGGTATCCAGAAGATTGATCTTGGTTTTTTGCCACCGGCAGGGGAGCACCGAGAGATTGATGCTCATGCGCCTTTTGATTTCAATGGGGTCGTAATCCGAGGTGGTAGTACCTTCGTCGACCTTCCCAAATCGACTTACGGCACCGGTGGTAAACAGGATGGCTTCGGCCAGCGAGGTCTTGCCGGCTCCAGCATGCGAGAGTAGCGCCAGGTTACGGATGTTCTCCAAACCGAATTGCTCCATCTCTTCACCAACCTATTTAAGTCATTTCATCTATTATAACCCTTGAAAGTTTATATTGCCAATTTCAAAACTACCGGAGTCACGTAAGTCTCGATGGCGGCAGCCACCAGGAAAAGGATGACGATAGGTAACAGGTAGCGCCCGTCTCGCTTGATGTTGGCTTTCAGGTCGGCAGTCTGGTTTTTAAACAATGCCCGGATAACGGCAGTTCCGATACTGAAAGCCACAGCTTCGCCCATGAATAAAGCCGGAAGCTCGAAAACGCCGTGGGGAAGCAGACCGGACAGCAAATAACCGACAGACTGTTCGTGAATGACCGCAGCGGAAAGGAGGCCGATAATCCAGCCGTTTACCAGCAGCGTCATTACCGGCACCAGCAGAAAGACGGGACTCAAGATAATACTCGCGGCTACAGCCAGCATGTTTTTTACAAATATTGCGGCCATCGTCAGCGGCGGCGGCAGCGACAATATCCACTCGCTCATCTTCTGAAGATCTGCCGTTTCGGTGCCGAGAGAAGCCGGGACGTTATTGTAGGCGATCACGCCGAACAACAATCCGATAATGAAAAGAGTAATTGTTGTAAAAAGCCACCACCTGAAGCTCATACTTTCCCGGAAACCGGTTATCTTCAGCGCGAAATGATGGATACTATTATCACGACGACCAGCATAACACCGGTCATCAGCGTAATAGTAAGCAACTCCCGGTTAATATAACTGGATGCCGCGGCGGCTGCCTTTGCCGCTGCAGATGCCGGGGCTGCCGCGGATTTCACGACGGGTGAAGGTTTATTAAGCGTAACCGTTACGGCCGGCGGGATGATAGAAGCCGGCTGCTCGGAAACAGCCACCGGCCTAAAAAACCTCTTTTCCTTCTGTCTACGAGATTTGCCAGGCATGTCGTACTCCTTAAGCGTTCGTTCCGGGTTTATTCGCTTTTCGCCGCTTTGGCCCTCGGATGCGATCTATCGTAGGTATTGCGAACGTGCTCCGACGTCAGATGCGTGTAAACCTGGGTCGTCGAAATGTTGGCATGCCCGAGCAACTCCTGAACCGACCTCAGGTCCGCTCCGCCACTCAGCATATGGGTAGCGAAACTGTGCCGCAAGGTATGGGGCGTAATTTTATCTCCCAGTTCCGCTGATTTCACGTATCTCTTCAATATCTGCCATAAACCCTGCCTGGTGAGTCTCTTGCCGCGGCGGTTGACGAACATGGCCTTTTCTTTGCTATCGCTGACCAGTCTGGGACGGCATTCAACCACATATTCCTGGACCGCCGCTATCGCCGGAACGATCGGGATGAGCCTTTCCTTGTTGCCCTTACCGAAGCAGCGCACACACCCGTCGTCTTTGATAATATCGTCCAGATTCAGCGCGACCAGTTCGCTGACCCTCATGCCGCTGGCGTAGAGCAGGCGCAGCATCGCCTTGTCTCTCCTGGCTTCGGACATCCCTAATTTTGCCGGCTGCTCGAGCAGGCGCAGCACTTGGTTTATCGACATCGGCCTGGGCAGCGGGCGGCCGACCTTCGGCGAATCGACGTTCTCAGTAGGATTCCCCTTCAAGGCACCTTCCGCCACCATGAAGTTGAGGAACGACTTCGTCGCCGCTACCTTTCTCGCCTGGGTAGTCGCGGCATAACCTCTTTCTTTCAAACCGAGCATGTAGCCGAGCATGTCCTGACGGCTGAAATTAGTCCACGACGGCATGGCACCCCGCTCGCTGATCGCCTGTTCGGCATAGGTCGCCAGGTCGTGAAAAAGATCGTTTCGATATGCGGCTATAGTATTGCCGGAAAAGCCTTTCTCTACGGTCAGATAGGATAAAAATCGCTCTATATCTTGTTTCATGGCATCTCCTGAGTTACTGGTTAATACTTTTCTGAGCTATTTTAATACAAAAAAGCTCCCCATCCGCTCTCTCAGGCTGAACTTTGGGAGGGAATGCTGACCAGCTTCCGGCTGACGTGCCGAAAATGAAACCCGTAAATCGATAGTGTTATCGACTCGGGGATAGCCCGTGGCCGCTTCATCAGCGTCTCGAACATGAGCTTCCAGTAATAGCGTCTCCCCTTTTCCTTAATGCCGATGAACCACATCGACTTGATGGCCGCGGTAAAATGGCAGAACTGAAAATGCGAAAAACCCAGATGGCTTTTCGGCCGGTACTCTCGGAGAAACGTCGTAACCCTTTCATAATACTGCTTTGGCGAATAAATATTATCGATGATACTCCGGTATCCCTTGATAAGGGTTTCCCGGTTCATTTTGGGCACGATGTTGGTGGAACCGTCGGTGTTATCACCGGACATGTCGCTCAACAAGCGGTGTTCCTCTTTCATGCGTCGATACAGGTGAGTTCCGATGGGAGCGTTGAGCACGCCCACCATAGCCGTCACGATACCGCTTTTCTGGATGAAGTTAATCTGGTTGCGGAAAATGGAAACAGGGTCGTCGCTGTCGAACCCGACGATAAATCCACCCTGCACTTCCATACCATTATGCTGGATCTTCTGAACGGAATCTACCATGTCCCGGCTCTGGTTTTGCATCTTGTTGCATTCCACCAAGGAATTTTCGTCAATGGTTTCTATACCGATAAATACTCTGTCGAAATTAGCTTCCCTCATCAGACTCATCATCTCTTCATCGTCGGCCAGGTTGATGGAAGCCTGCGTATAGAAATTAAACGCGCTTTTCTTTTCTTTCGACCACTCGATCATGGCCGGCAATATTTCGTCTTTGAGTTTTTTCTTGTTGCCGACGAAATTATCGTCGACTACGAAAACAGAACCACGCCAGCCGTGGCGGTATAATACATCGAGTTCTTCGATCATCTGGGCTTTACTTTTTGTTCTGGGGTTATGCCCGTAAAGCACGGTAACGTTACAGAAATCGCAGTCGAAGGGACAGCCGCGCGAATACTGGACGCTCATCGACGAATAATGCTTCATCTTCAGTAGCGACCACATCGGCAGCGGGGTCTGGGTGATATCAGCCTTTTGATCCGCCACGTATAAGGGTTTGGCAGCACCGGCAGCAATGTCCGCCAAAAACAACGGCATAGTGACCTCAGCCTCGCCAAGCAAAAAGTGATCGACGCCGCTAAATTCTTCATGAGCAGAGGTAAAGAGAGGGCCGCCGGCAACCACCTTGATACTGAGCGCATTACAGCGGGCAATAACGTCGATTGAGGACGCACGGTGCACCGTCATGGCGGAGACAAAAACGTAATCCGCCCATTGTATGTCTTTGTCGGTCAGGGCTGAGACATTCATGTCGACAAGCTTCTTGTCCCACTCACCCGGCAGCATCGCGGCCACGGTCAACAAACCTAAAGGAGGTAGGGAAGCCTTCTTGGAAATAAACGCCAGAGCGTGTTTGAAACTCCAGAATGTGTCAGGGGATCGAGGGGAGACTAACAGGATCTTCAAATAGCACCGCCTAGTTTTCAATAGGTATCTTCTAAGTATAACAGAATTATCCACATCGGCGTATTTATGTTAAGTAAAAAGGTATTACTTTATGTCCACTTCTGAGCTTATCATATCATGTCAGTTCTGAGTGTCAAGACATCATTTTTATACATAACGCCATACCGGCGGAAAGCACTTGCCCCGCATTTATCGGGACCGGTATCCAAACAGCGCACCATTCCTGCGAAAGCCGCCAGGCCCCGTATCCGATCGGGGCAGGAATCCAGTCAGCAACCACTCCAGAACTGTCATTCCAGCGAAGGCTGGAATCCAGCCGCTCCCCCCACCTGTCATCGCAAGATTCCGCCACTAGCGGAAGCGACCTGCCCGCCGCACAAGGCTTTGGCAGGCAGGAGCAATCTATACCAATCGTTTCTGGATTTTGGACATTCGCGCTTGTTTCGTATTTAGAGATTCGTATTTCGGATTTTTAACCCCAGCATGTCCTGATTTAGCTTGACTTTGATATCTAGCCAAAAGTATACTGAGTGGTTAGCGTCGCGGGGTGGAGCAGTGGCAGCTCGTCGGGCTCATAACCCGAAGGTCGTTGGTTCAAATCCAACCCCCGCTACCAAAATCGGTTTCCTCAACGAAACTAATAGCCCCCCAAGCTTCGGGGGCTTTTCTATTTACTTCCAACACTCACTGTGGATAAGGCTATAATCGAGGACATCAGTGGAGGTTATAAAGAGTAAGTTATGTTGCGATCGATGAATTGACTATTTGACGTTTTGATGATATTGTTTAGATGAGGTGATAATATGACTAGCGTTAAGGACGATTTTAAAAGGACTACCATTAGCTTGCGTCCTGAAGAATATGAAACCTTACGGTTTATTGCGTTCAAACGCAAGACTTCTGTGGCGGGGGTAGTGCGCGAGTTGATTTACGAGCATCTGGAAGATGAAGAAGATATACGGGACGGCTTGAAAGCTCTGGAAGAAAACGCGGATAAACTGGACTGGCAGACTTTCAAGAAGGACTACCTTGGCATACTGGATTGAGATTATCCGTGCTGTCCAAAAGCAAGTGCTTTCCCTACCGCGTAAGTTCCAATTAGAAGTGGCCAAGTCTATCGACCAATTAGCGGATACCTCCAGGCCTTCCCGCTGTAAGAGATTGCGCGGTACCGATATCTGGCGGCTCAGAACCGGGCGCTATAGAGTAATCTACGCAATCGACGATGACGCTAAGGTAGTTACAATTTTAAAGGTGGCGCTGAGGAGAGAAGATACTTATCGGGGAGTTTAGCTATCCAACCCCCGCTACCAATGGATTCGAACTAAGCTCAGCGTTTTAGCTGGGCTTTTTTCATTTTGTCACCGCCGTGCTACAATAAATAATCGAGTGCACCACGTGAAAAAACCAGTTGAGGAGGGGACAATGCCAAAGTATTTATCCTATGGGTCATATACTTTAGAAGGTGTTAGAGGACTTCTCGGGGAGGGGGGTTCCTCACGGAGGTCACACTTTAAGGAAATTATCGGAAAACTTGGTGGCAATGTGGAAGCATTCTACTACGCTTTTGGAGGAGAGGACGTCTACGCCATTGTAGATCTCCCTGACAATGTGAGCAGTGCCGCTATCTCTTTGGCGCTTGGCGCTGGCGGCGGTTTTCGAGCAAGTACGATTGTTCTTCTCACGCCTGAAGAGATCGACCAAGCAACTAAAAAGGTAGCGTCAGTGGGATATCGTCCGCCCGGACAGTCATGATGAACTGGCTCTAACAGTTTTTGTTAACAGCGTGCTACAGATAAACGATATTAAATATCAGTCTAAATGTTCTGTCTATTGTACAACTTGCCCTACCAAAATCAAAGCTAAATTACAATCAAAAGCCCTCGATAAAGAGGTCTATCATCACTATTACCGAAAAGAACCAGGAGAACTATTTGATATAAAAATGTTATATTTTCAAGTAACAATTTCATAACTTTTTAATATAATCCATGATAAACTGGAGCACTCGTTTTGTTTTCTTACGCATTTCGATTATTTTTTCATTTTAACTGAAATTGCCAATTTAGTAATACCATTTAGTAATGCTTTTTAAGGCAAAAAAACAAACCGGGCGAATTTTCGAGAGGAGGGGCTAATGGTAAGAGCTACCAAGACAAGAAATAATGGGAGCGTGAGGACCAGGGAGAAACGGCAGCATCTGGCGATGGTGGCTAAGCAACTCGATGCTTCTCAGTATGCCCGGAGCCTGATTGAATCGTCCCTCGACCCGCTGGTCACTATCAGCGCCGACGGTAAAGTCACCGACGTAAACGAAGCCACCATCAAGGTTACGGGCGTGTCCCGTGACAAGCTTATCGGGACCGACTTTTCCAACTACTTCACGGAACCGGAGAAAGCCCAAGAAGGCTACCAGCAGGTCTTCGCCAAAGGCTCCGTGACCGACTATCCCCTCACCATCCGTCACCGTGACGGCAAGTTGACGGACGTACTTTATAATGCCAGTGTCTAAGGGATGCCGAGGGCGGCGTAATCGGCGTCTTCGCGGCTGCCCG
>JAUSGV010000164.1 GCA_030648675.1 Dehalococcoidales bacterium | reverse complement strand
AATGTTCTGGTCGGTAAAGCCAGGGTGCTGGAAATAAAAGATACGGAATCGATAAAAGTTGCCGAACTCGAGAAATTTAAGATTAGGCGTAGCGAGCGTATCCTGTTCAAGACCAGTAACTCCGCCCTCTGGAAATCTCGCAAATTTTCCGAAGATTTCGTTTTTGTTTCTCCGGATGCCGCTCAATTCCTGGCTGACCGCGGCGTCGCATTGGTCGGCGTTGATTACCTCTCGGTAGGCGGCTATAGAACAGGCGGCAGCACCCAGCATAAGGTTTTGCTTATCGCCGGCGTTTGTATCGTAGAAGGGCTGAACCTGTCGCGGATCGCATCCGGGAATTACAATCTTGTATGTCTACCCCTGAGGCTTGAAAACGGCGACGGGGCCCCGGCCAGGGCTATTATAAAGCCGTACCAAAAAAAGATACCATAGATTTCCTTCCAAGTAAGCACGGGACAACCCTTTTGACAAATGCGAACATTGTCTAAACCTGCGTTTGTACCGTAATTCCGCCGTCTTGTGTTCACTGCGACCAGATTATAGAAAATAAAGATAAATGAACTTTTACCCCTGAATTTTACTATGGTAAATAGTTATTTGCCGGCTGGGTTGGGACTGATTTAGTAAGTAGTCGCGAGTATAGGAATTAAGGACCTTGCAGGGGCGGGCTATCTACGTAACGTGATAGTACTCTTACCTCTATGCCGAGTTCGTTTGAAACCTGTTTTACCGACATGCCGGTATGTGCCATTACTTCCTTGATGTAACCCTGGAGTGGTAAGTCTCGTTCCCAACATTCATCAAAGTGGGTTTGCAAGATGGAGGCGAGACCCTTCGATGGTAACTTATGTCCTCTGCTGGTGGCGTTCTTTTCTCCAGCAGATTCCGGGATGCCAATTAGTACTAACGAATTGTCAACGACCATATAGCGCATACTGTTCACCAGCGAGCAGCTGGCATACCTGATTTCAGCACCGACACTCTCATACAAACAGCCCATATACAGGCGCTCGGGCAGTTTTGGCAGTATATATTTAACCTTTACGCCTCTGCTGGTCGCATGCTTGATACTATTCATAACGGTTTCTATCTTTTTTTCATCATCACCGAGGGGACGCCTGCCCGTGACGCAGCCGACTACTTCGTGTTTCGACTCCAGCAATGATTCGGAGATCGTCAAAAAATATTCAACGCGTGTTAAAGTCTTGGTTGCGTGCTTGACTTCAACTAATAAGCGGCTTCTTTGCTGTCCTTCGTGGATACTATAAAGAAGAAAACCCAGAGTCACCAGTAGTAGAATGGATTCCGTTATTAAAAGTATTAACTCGATGTTCATCCCGGCTCAACAAACTCAAACAGTTGCTTTATCGGGTAACTTTGCTAATACCGTAGAGTTCATGAGATCCTTCTCTACTTTTTCCTTCATGTTTTCCAGCACCCAAAACCAGATATAGCCGTCGGTCAATGAGACTAATACCTGCACGCATAAAGCTACCAACCCGTGGAGTACCGACCCTCGCCGAAGCAAAAGCTATATAAGTCCCCCAGGGAATGCTTAATGCCCCGATAGCTATCTCGTTGCTTTAGCATTTTGTATTTGGTTTGGAGATTCATCTTCAAACCTCCCGGCTTGGTATCCCATTTATCCTGCCCCCCCGATCTGACATCTATGCCTTAACTCTTTTGCGGCTGACGCGTTATTCCGTCAGAACGATTTCAACTTTGACTTTGCCGCAAATCTTGCAAACAGGAGGCTTGGTGTTACAATCCCACCAGTGTGCTTTCGTTGGAGACGTGGGACACTTCCATGCGCCTGAAGCAAAATATTCCTTTTCGTTGTAACTTAAAGACTTTTTTTGAGGAGCAACCATTTTACAACCTCCTGCGAACAGACTCTGCCGTGGTTTTCAAAAGATCCAACCGCGAAAATCCGGTTTTCAACTTTTTGCTAAAGGTTCAGAGGTGTAGCACAAAATCGAAAGCCGTATCGTCCGTTTGAAAAGAAAGGCTGAGTAGGTAGTCCAATCTGACGAGCCGACCCAGCCAATTGTTATTCGCCGGTAATTAGTATTTTTTTACCGGGTTCGTCTTGCGGTAACAATCCGAGCAATAGACTGGTCTATCACCGCGGGGTTCAAAAGGCACCTGGGCGTCTTTGCCGCAGGTAGAACACTTGACGGGGAACATCTTCCGAGGCGTTGAGCTGTAGCTTCTATTCTCGTAGTTGCCGCCGCCGAAGCTGCCGGCACTCTGCTGTTGTGCTCTCCTTGCCTCTCGGCATGAGGGACAACGTTTGGGTTCGTTCGTGTAGCCTTTGCTGGCAAAGTTCTCCTGTTCCTGAACAGTGAATGTGAAAGCGGTGTTACAGTCGGAACACGTCAGCGACTTATCTTGATAACTCATCGGATGACCTCCTTTTAAAATATTTGGCTTGAGTTGTGGTCATCCGATCTTTGAGGAAACGTGAATTGTTTGACTCGCTAAAAGATAACCCTATCGAACCAGTTATTATTAATATACCATAAATGACGGCTGAATACCAATTTCATCAGGACGCAGGGTTTATTAAAGAATGCCATTTGAACTTGGCATGCACGCTAACCGGTAACTCGACGAAGCCTGTCTTATGGAAACGAAGGCTTGCGTAAAAACATTGCTAAAGAAGATTTTGTCGAGCGTTACAGCGGGTTATCTTGTACTGCTGGCTTAGCGCCGCCTTTCTTATAGGCATCAGCACATTCCCTGGTGTGGAAGGCCACCCTTCTGCGGTCTATAGTCTCCCGGTACGGTGGACCTACTATTTGCCCGCCGCAATAAGCACATTTGGCAAACTTGCCAGCCTCCGTGGATGCCGGAGATGAGCTTCAGCCTTTTGCTGGTGGCACGTTCTGGTCCATATCTAATAATTGAATAAATAGTCGTCCAAGTCAAATCGATAAGCAGGCAGGGTAGGGTGCCCAGTTGACCTTAACATATCTCAATCGGAGAGTCACAATTCTGCTATCTCTGTGCCCAATCGATCTACGTTAATGGACAAGTTTTCCCACTCTTCCGTAAGCATTCCGATTTCCTCTTCCAATAGGGCGTGTTTTTGGAGAGTGTCGGTAACGAGTCCCCCGTCACGGTAATGGTCCGGGTTAGCGAACAACGATTCAAATCCTGCCAGTTGTGCTTCAAGATCGGCAAGCTTCTCCTCAACCACCTTGATCCTTTTGGCGTGAAACTGGCTCTCGTTCTGTAAACTCTTTTTCAAACGGACACGGTTCGGGGGGATCTCGGCAGCAGCCTTAGACATATTCTGGTTATTTCCAGCCTTTGTGCCCTTCTTCCCATCAGTCCTGGTGACCGGTGACCCGGTGGCCGCTCTTTCGTCGGCTTCTTTCTTCTCCAGGTAGCTATCGTAATCTCCATAGAATATTTCCGGGCGGCCATCCTTGATTACCACAATCTTGTTGGCCACCTCCCGTATCAGAGTCCGGTCATGGGTTATCAGGCAGATGCTTCCTTGATAATCGTTAAGTGCGTCAGCCAGGATTTCGCGGGAGGCGATATCCAGATGATTCGTCGGTTCATCCATAAGGAGAAGATTGCTCGGCTGCGTCAGCATTTTCGCAAGCGCTAAACGTGCCTTTTCCCCACCCGATAGCACTGAAATCGGCTTTCTGACGTCGTCATTGCCGAATAGAAAACCACCCAGTATTTTTCGCAGATTTTGCTCTGGTTCGCCAGGTACCGCAAGCTGCAACTCCCCGAGTACCGAGTTAGCCGGGTTCAAGAGTTCCAGCACGTACTGCGCGTAATAGGCAAGAATCGCGTTATGGCCCAATTTGCGCTCTCCCCGCTCAAAGCGCAGCACCCCGGCTAAATCTTCAATAGCGTCGTCTTGCCCGCACCGTTCGGCCCCACCAATGCTACTTTGTCGCCGGCGTAAATCGTGAAATCCAGATCCTGATAGACGACGCTTGAGCCGTACGATTTACCAATGTGCTTGAGTGAGATGGCCTTTTTACCGCTGCGCGGTGATTCCGGAAAGGAAAATTGAATCTTCCTGGTTGTCCTCGGCGTTACGATTCGCTGTATTTTGTCAATCTTTTTGATCCGGCTTTGCACCTGGCGTGCTTTAGTTGCCTTGGCCCGGAAGCGCTCCACAAACGCCATTTCACGCTTTATCTCTTTTTGCTGCCGCACCGCCGCCGCCTGTTTCGCTTCCAGAACTTGCTGGCGGTGGGCTACATACGCATCATAGTTACCGCTATGCAAGATGACTTCACCGTTTGGTTCTATAGCGATGACACGCTTGACGACGCGGTTGAGAAAGACACGGTCATGCGAAGTCACGACGACGGCACCCCGGTACCTCATGAGGTATTTCTCAAACCAGATGCAGGCTTCGAGATCGAGGTGGTTAGTCGGCTCGTCCAG
>JAUSGV010000159.1 GCA_030648675.1 Dehalococcoidales bacterium | reverse complement strand
TTCGTTAGCAGCCATCTTTAGATACCCCACCCGCACTTTCTGATGAAACGCGGCATTCTCCGTCTCGAAGCGGTCGGGCTTTTTGTTGCTTTTGCGCCCGAGTCCCACCCCGACAGGTACGTCGAGCAGGAAGGTCAAATCCGGCTTTAAATCATCGGTCGCGGCATTATTGATTGTCTTGACCAGCTTCAAATCAAGCCCCCGTGCGAAATGCTGGTAGGCAATCGTCGAGTCGGTATAACGGTCGCAAATGACCACTTTCCCCGTTTGCAGCTCCGGCTTGATGATCTCGTTGACCAATTGGGACCGTGAGGTATTGAACATCAACAATTCCGTAAGCGGCAATATTCCGGTATCGCGGGAATATTTCAACAGCCGGGCGAGCTTTTCGCCGAGTATGGTACCGCCGGGTTCGTGGGTCAGCAAAGCGGGGATCGCCAGCTTATCCAGATTTCTGTAGAGAGCCTTCGATTGGAAGCTCTTGCCGCTGCCCTCGCCGCCCTCGAAAGTTATAAACAGCCCCATACTTTTCCTCATCCGTTGCCCGACGGTTTTAGCTTCAGGGGTAATCCGGCGACCATAAGGTAAACTTCATCAACCTCTTCCGCCAGAAGACGATTGGCCTTGCCCAGAACATCGCGATAAAGACGTCCCAGCTTATTGTCCGGCACCAATCCAAGTCCGACCTCGTTGGTGACGATTATGAAATCAGCAGGTGTATAAGTTATGCAATCGAGCAACTGCGTGATTTCACTGACTGCTGCCCGTTCCGCCGATGCTGCGTCCGATATTTCACCGTCTTTGTCGGCATACCGCCCGAAGACGTTGCTCACCAGCAAGGTGATGCAGTCGATGACGACTGTTTTAGCTCCGCCGATATTTTCTCGAATCCGGGTGCCGACGTTTTCGGTGACTTCGAGGGTTCGCCAGCCATTCGGTCTCGACTTTTTATGTTCTGCGATGCGCTCCCGCATTTCTTCGTCCCCTGCAAAAGCGGTGGCGATAAACAGCACTTTACCCTTCGCCCGTCCCGCCAGTTCTTGCGCCATCTGGCTCTTGCCGCTTCGCGCCCCACCGGTTATAAGGATAGTTGTCATTTAAACGCGCTCATTACCATAATTGGACCACCGAATAGTATCACCGCTCTCCCTTTCGTAAAGAGCCTGCCCCGTACCGCGATACGGGGGAGATTAAGAGGGATTTTCTTGTTTGGAGATTCAAAATCCCCCTTTACCCCCCTTTTCAAAGGGGGAACGATACTTTCCCCTTACCTCAGGTGAGAAGTGTCGTTCAGCAGACTGATTATAGCACCGTTTTTACCGGTTTCCAGCACGGTCAGCGAGGCGTTGTCGATGTGGATCTGTCCCCAGTGATTATTTATATCGATATCCAGCAAACGGCAAACCAGCGTTTTGATAGAACCGCTGTGACCTACCACCAGTACGGTTTGAGCGTCGTCGTATTTCGTTATCCTGTCCAGGAACCGGCCACCACGCCCGGTGAATTCTTCAAAACTTTCCCCGCCGGGGAATCTGATTTTGGGGTCCGCTCCGTAAATTTGCTTCGCCAGCATGGGATATTCAAAGCTGACTTCGTCGAATGTTTTACCTTCAACCGCGCCGTAATCGATCTCCCCGAGTTCAGGACAGGAAACTATTTCCATGCCTCGGTTTTCTGACAGCACTGCCGCCGTAGACATGGCCCTTTTCAGATTGCTGGAGTATACCGCATCGATTTTTTCAGACGCGAGACGGTCCCGCAAAAGCCCGGCTTGTCGAACACCGGCGGCGGTCAACTCGATATCACTGCCGGCGCCGGCAAAACGCCGGGCAACGTTGTATTCCGACTGGCCGTGTCTTACCATGTACAAACGGGGCAATTCTTTCTCCTTACCCGGCCGTCACGAACCAACCGGTCGGCACGAGAATCAAAATAAAAAGAGGCACCGCGACTTCGGCAACCTCGCTGATAGCTCCGTAACTGTCGCCGGTAAGACCGGAGAATTTACTCTTTAAATAAATTGACATAACGAGTGTTACCACCCAGATCCCGAGCATGACCGCTATCGTTACCAGGTAAAAATGCGCCAATCCTGTCCAAAAGGTCAACAGTAACGTTACCGCGAGAGCGATCAGCGTCGCCTCCCCGAACCTCGCCCAACTCGCCCCCTGTTTAAAGGAAGCCCCGAGTCCGCTGGGACGGGCATACGGAAAAGCGGTAACGGCATAAACCATCGCCCATCGGCTTAACACAGGCATCAAAACAATTGTCACCAAAATCATGTTTGCCGGAACGGTGCTCAGCGAGAGGTACTTCAGCAGGATTACGAGCGTGACGCCGATGACTGCGAAAGCCCCGACCCGGCTGTCGCGCATGATGCGCAGCCGGTCTTCGGTCGCGCGATACCCGGCAAGGCCGTCACAGGTGTCGGCGAGGCCGTCAAGATGCAGCCCCCCGCTAATGATTATCGAGGCGGCGATAACCAACCCCAAAACGACTTCTCCCGGCAGCAATAAACTCAGCAGCCGGTAAATCGCCACCAGTAACAAGCCGATAACCAGTCCCACTAAAGGGAAGTAGCTCAACTGATTTCCGGCTTCCTCACCTTCTCCTGTACCGCTAAAGGGTGCGGGAAGAATGGTCAGAAATCTTATCGCCGCGAAGAAACCCAATTATTTTCCGCTCTCTTCGGACACTCCGGCCTCGCCGAAAGTCGCCATTTCTCCCAAAATTCGGGCCGCCGCTTCACTCAAAATCATACCAAGAGCCGCCCCGGTGCCTTCCCCGAGACGCATCTCAAGGTCCAGCAGCGGCTTCAACTCCAGGTGCTGCAGCAGCACGCGGTGCCCCGACTCTGCCGAGACGTGAGCCGATATCAAGTACTCCCTGACGGTTGGCTCCAGTCCCACCGCGATAAGGGCGGCGGCCCCGGAGATAAAACCGTCGATAACCACCGCAACATGATTGGCCGCGGCTCCCAGTATGACCCCGGCCAACCCGCCGATTTCAAATCCCCCTACCTTTGCCAGAACGCCCAGCGGCTGTTTACTGTCCGGACGATTCACATCCAAAGCTCTCTGTATCACCGCTATTTTATGGGCCAACTGCTCGTCCGTAATGCCGGTACCACGGCCGGTTACCTGGGCCGCCGGTCTCCCCGTCATCACCGCGCAGATGGCACTCGACGGCGTGGTATTACCGATGCCCATATCGCCGGTACCGACGATATCCAGGCCGTTTTTCATTTCGTCGTTTACCAGCTTTATCCCGGTTTCCAGGGCCTGTATCGCCTGCTCCTCCGTCATCGCCGGACCCAGGGCGATATTACCCGTCCCGGGAGCGACTTTACGCGCAAGAAGCTTCGGGTTGGGTTCCAACTTTGCGGCAACGCCCATGTCCACGACGATTACCCTGGCCCCGGCCTGGCGGGCGAGGACGTTAATCCCCGCCCCGCCGGCCAAAAAATTGCCTACCATCTGCGCCGTAACCTCTTGCGGCCAGTTACCGACCTTTTCCGCGACGACGCCGTGATCGCCGGCCATAACGATGATAGCCTTATGTTTTATTTCCGGTATGGATTTCCCCTGTATTCCAGCCAGCCGGATAGACAGTTCTTCCAGCCGTCCCAAACTGCCCTGAGGCTTGGTTAACCGGTCCTGGCGCTCTTTTGCCTGTGCCATGGCTGTGCTGTCGAGCGGCTTTATCCTGTCGAATGTCTGTTTTAATAAGCCCATTTTATTTCCTTTACTTCTTCGAATTACTTGTAAAGTTCGGGGTGGATGGTTTTAGCGATTTCTTCAAGGCCCTGAACGATACGCGGGCCCGACCTGTCTATAAGATCGGCATTCGCAATAAAAATCCGATTATTTTTGACTGCGCTGGTTTTTTGCCAGGCCGGGTGTGCTTTCAACACCTCCGGTGCTGTGAAAGCTGTCCCGTGCTGGCCGGGCAGAATGATAATGTCCGGGTCGGCAGCAATAATCTGCTCGATACTCATCTGACCGTACGCACCCGACGTCCCGCCGGCAATATTTTCGCCCCCTGCCATTCCGATCATCGCATCGACAAATGAGCCTGGCCCAGCAGTCCACGGATTATTCAAGTCGGTGGCATCAAGCAAATAAATAACCTTGATTTTGGGTGCATTCTGTGCCCGGTTTTGCACGCCGTTTGCGGTGTTCTTCATGCCGGCGACGAGACTCGCGGCCTTATTTTCCACGCCGGCGACCTTGCCGATAAGGTCGATATCCTTGTAAACGTCGTCGATAGTCTTGGGATCGATAACCATATAGGTAATATTCAGGCTGTCTAACTGCTTGATGTTGTCGCTGTGTCCGTCCGTCAAAACCAGGTCGGGATTCAGCGAGGCTATCTTCTCTATCGACGGATTAAAATAGTTGCCGACGCTGGTTATATTAGATACTTCCGGCGGATAATCGTCGAAATCGCTGCGGCCGACCACCCTGTCCCCCAAACCGAGGGCGAACAGCGTCTCTGTGATGGAAGGTACATGGGATACGATTCTCTGGGGCACCGCCGTGATGTTCACCGGACGGTTCATGTCGTCGGTGTAAGTAGCGGGTTGAAACGACGGCCGGCAGCCGCCGATAAGACCGACCAATAGTGTGAATATGGACAAAATAACGCCAAAGCGTTTCATAAGATATTCTCCTTAAAAAATTCTATTGTCATTGCGAGATTTCTCTCCCCCACCCGTCATTGCGAGATTCGAACACTATTCGAACCGAAGCAATCTACATAAATCAATGGTGGTGGCACAGAGCCTGCCCCGTATCGCGATACGGGGCATCTTGCCTGTGGAAACCCGTGGTTACTGCAAAAACAAAAAACCCTTGCCCGTGTTGGACAAGGGATGCATAACTTATTTGAACATTTCCGACCCCCCTTCCTCCGCGGAGGCTAAAGACACCTGGGGACCGGCGTTCTGACTTTCCCCCGATTCTATCGGGGGATCACAGCAGGCGGAACTGCGTTGGATTTACACCAACTTGCCTTCCGGTCAGTCCCTCGTTTCCGGGGAACTTTCAGGTTACTCTTATTTTGCTCATGGTAGCAGAAATGGCCGGGAGAATTCAAGGGGAAAAGTGTAACGAATGAGGGAACTGGATACCGGCTTTCGCCGGTATGGTTAATCTGGAGCACCTAAACGAACCATTCCGTTGAAAAACGGAATCCAGAAGATAAGAACGTCAGCGGAACCGAAGCAATGTACATCATCTATAGAGATTCCCACGTCCTTCTACGAAGGACTCGGACAATGAAGGATCCCCGCAGCAATCCGTTACCCCAACTGTCATTGCGAGAGCACTTCAGTGCTCGTGGCAATCTCGGTAATCTGTTTGGTTATTTCGGCCATTCGAATTTCGAATTTTACCTGTCTCATCTTCCGTTTCTCTCCCCTTGCGGGAGAGATGAAAGTGAGGGGACACAGATTTCGACAATTTTGATTATTGTCCCCTTGGTTCTTGGTTATTGTTTGGTTTTTGTATCTTGGAGAATGGGATTTGTTCTCGCCTCTTGATTTTTATATCGTTTTATCGCTAGAATGGACGATTGTGTCAAAAAAGATTATTGAATCAGGGGTGAATAAATGTTGCTCTTAGTGTTCGGTGTCAGTATCTTCGGTCTGCTCTTCGCCTTTTTCCTCACGAAATATGTCCTTCGACAGGACACGGGCAAACCCGAGATGCGGGTCATTTCTGACGCCATCAGAGAAGGCGCGAACGCCTTCATGAAAAGGCAGTACACCACTATCGCCGTCCTGTCCGTCGTTGTCGCCATATTGATTTTCGTCTTGTATTCGATCTTCCCTAATGCCGATTATCCGGACTACGCCTGGAAGACGGCCGTTTCCTTCATCGCCGGTGCCGTATGTTCCGGTATCGCCGGCTTCGTCGGCATGTATGTCTCTGTCAGGGCCAACATCCGGGTTGCCAGCGGTGCCATGACCAGTCTCGACAAAGCTCTTAAGATCGCCTTGAGAGGCGGTGCCGTTTCCGGTCTCCTCGTCGTCGCCATGAGTCTACTGGGTGTCGCCGGGCTCTTTACGCTTTTCGGGGGCAATGAAACGACCCCGCTGATGATCGTCGGTTTCGCCTTCGGCGCCAGTTTTGTTGCCTTGTTCGCCCAGCTCGGCGGCGGTATTTATACCAAAGCCGCCGACGTCGGTGCCGATCTCGTCGGTAAAGTAGAAAAAGGAATACCCGAAGACGACCCCCGCAACCCCGCCGTAATTGCCGACCTTGTCGGCGATAACGTCGGTGACTGTGCCGGCAGAGGTGCCGACCTTTTTGAATCGACCGCCGCGGAAAACATCGGCGCTATGATACTCGGCATTGCCCTCTTCCCCGTATTCGGAATGAACGGTATTTTGTTCCCGCTGGTTGCCCGGTCCTTCGGTATCATCGCCTCGATTATCGGGGTTATGATCGTTAAGTGCCGCGAAGACCAGGACCCGATGGACGCCTTGAACCGGGGATATTACGTTACCGCGGTTTTAGCGGCAATAGGGTTCGGCGCGGCCACCTATTTGATGCTCAAAGAATTCTGGGTGCAGTACACCTTAGCCGGACTTATCGGCATCGTTGCTTCGGTGGCCTTTGGCCAGATTACGCAGTACTACACGGAACATAGGTACCGCTCGGTGAAGTCCATCGCTGAAGCCAGCCAGACCGGCGCCGCCACCAATATTATCACCGGCTTTGCCGTCGGCCTTGAGAGTGTCGGCCTGCCCGTAATCGTTATTTCGCTGGCCCTGATCGGTTCATACTGGATCGGTTCTACCACCGGCGTCGCAAACGGCGGAATATTCGGCACAGCCGTCGCTACCATGGGTATGCTCTCCACTGCCGCCTACATTCTCGCCATGGATAACTTCGGCCCTATCACCGATAACGCCGGCGGTATCATCGAAATGAGCAAGCAGCCGGAAGAAATCCGCAAAAAGACCGACCGCCTCGACGCCGTCGGCAATACCACCAAAGCCCTGACCAAGGGATACGCTGTCGGCTCCGCCGCACTCGCCGCATTCTTGCTTTTCTCGGCATATATGGAAGAGATCGGAAAGGCGGGAATTACAGGAATCGACCTTTCCAAACCGATAGTTTTCATCGGCGGCCTCCTCGGTGCTACCGTCGTTTTCCTCTTCTCCAGTCTTGCCATCAGAGCGGTCGGCAAGGCCGCATATTACATAATCAACGACGTTAGACGGCAATTCAAAGCCGATAAAGGCATTATGGAAGGCACGTCAAAACCGGACTACGCCAGCTGCGTCGATATCGCAACCAAGGGTGCCTTGAAAGAAATGATTCTTCCCGGCGTTCTCGCGATCACGGTCCCGATACTTGTCGGGGTTGCCCTCGGTGCGGAAGCAGCCGGCTCCTTTTTGATGGTTGGGACCATCTGCGGAGTCCTGATGGCACTCCTCCTGAACACCGCCGGCGGTGCCTGGGACAACGCCAAGAAATTTATCGAAACCGGTGAATACGGCGGCAAAGGTTCGGACACCCACAAAGCCGCTGTCGTCGGTGATACCGTCGGCGATCCATTCAAGGACACAGCCGGCCCGAGCCTCCACGTCTTGATAAAACTGTTCTCGACCCTGACGCTCGTCCTGGTGTCGTTGTTCCTGATGTTCAAGCCGCCGTTCTAGTCGATATAAAACCTGCCAATCCGAAAGTGAGAAAGTGGGAGCGATAATTCGCTCCCCCTTTTGTTATCTGTGGTTCATCCAGTAATCTGTGCTCAAAAAACATTCCGGATCCCCGTATCAAGTACGGGACAGGCTTTGATCCGGAATCCAGTCGTTTCCTCTCTTGTCATTCTTGAGCGAAGCGAAGAATCCGTTCATCCAGTTCCCTCTTTTGCAAAGAGGGCAAGGGAGATTTTTTCCGGTTATTCGGTTATTCGAATTTCGAATTTGTCCCGATTCACTCCACTCATACGGGATGCCGTATGACGTAAAGAATCGGTAAGGAACCAAATCGATGCGGGATGGCGACGCGTCGCTCATAAGGGGCACGCTCTGAGGTATCGAAAGGGAAGAATCAGGGTGGGGAAGGGCCAACTTTTTACTTTTGCGTTTTAACTTTTAAGCTTTTGTTAGTAGTGCACCGATGGAAAAAGCTTGTCGTCGGTGTGGGGCAGGAAAAGAGAGGCGATAAACTCGTTCATGAAAGGCACGTAATTGGATAACTCGATGTTGGTCATACGGCGTGCTACCGTTCTGGAGGCTTCGAAAGCATGGCCGGAAAGCAACACCATGCGGGCTCCCGTTAATGAACTGTTGCCGATATACCGGACCCGGCCAATTTCGACGTCCGGCAGCAGGCCGATGGCGATCGCCTTGGGAACGTCGATGGAACTGCCGAATCCGCCCGCCAGGTAAACATTGCCCAGTTGTGCAAAGGATAGGCCGACGTAATCAACCAGAGATTTGACTGCGGCAAAGACGGCCCCTTTGGATTTTATCAGGTTCCCGATGTCAGTCTCGGTGATCGTCACCGCCTGACCGGTTTCCGTCTCCTGGGGAAAGGCAAGAATGTATTCGGCAACGTCGTTTTCGAAGATAAGACGGGGATCATTTCGCGACAAGTCGAACTTGCCGTCACGGCCGATTACCCGGTTCCGCGCCAGTTCGTATATACAATCGATAAGCCCCGAACCGCAAATTCCCCTCGGCTTACCTTTGCTGATCGTTTGATAGATAACCTGGCCGCCGTCTATCTGAACCTTCTCAATAGCGCCGAGGGTCGCCCGCATCCCCCACTTTGTGCCGCTGCCTTCGAAAGCAGGCCCGGCCGAAGCAGAGCATGTCACAAGCCATTCGTTATTGCCAATAGCGATCTCCGCGTTCGTACCGCAGTCGATCAGGCAGCTTATCTCGGCCCGGTCCGCCATGCCGCAGGCCAAAACGCCGGCGACGGTATCGCCCCCGATATAACTGGCCACACTGGGCAGCATTTCTATAATCGCTTCGGGGTTAATATTAAGTCCGATCTCCTTCGCCGTTACCTGCGGATAAACTGTGGCTGTCGGAACATATGGTTCAAGGCGTAAAGAGCACGGTGTTAAGCCGTAGAGAAAATGGCTCATCGTCGTATTGCCGGACGCGACGAGACACGTGATATCATTCGGGTCGATCTTGCTATCCTTGACCAGGGCTGCCGTCAGGACATTGATGTTGGTCACTATGGCTTTTTGCAGGATTTGCGGCGAACCCCTCCCGCAGGCAAAAACCATGCGGGAGATGACATCATCGCCGTAGTGGGCTTGCATATTGTGGTTGGCTTCGACCCCGATTATCTTGCCGTTTTTCAGATTCACGAGCTGCACCACCACCGTTGTCGTTCCCACGTCCACGGCCAGCCCGTAATCATGATCGGTGGTATCAGCTCCCTCCACCCGCAGAATGCGGCACGCTCCCTCAAAATTGGCTACCGTTACTGTAACCTTCCAGTTATGCTCGCGCATTTTATCCGCGATATCCTGCAAACAACGCAAAGACACGTCGCAGCGGGAAAAGCTGAGTCGTTTGCTTAGCTCCCGGGTGACGCGGTCGATATTGGCCACATTGTCCGCCAGAGTCGGCGGCGGCAATTCGAGATAAACCTTCTTGACGATCGGATCGAAAGGATAGCCCGGCTCGCGCCGCGAGGTTCTCGCCGATTCTTTGGCTGGTTCGCTGTACGCCGGGATGCCTTCGGTAATGATCTTCTCCATTTCCACCCGGGAGCGGGCCGGCACAACGACGACAAGATCGTCTTCTACCCTGGTTTGGCAAGCCAGGACGTAGCCATTTTTGATTTCTTCCGTGGTAAAGAAACCGATAGAGTGCTTGTCGCTCTTGGCCTTTCCCTGCATGACCTGCAGCCGGCACTCGCCGCAGGTACCCTCACCACCGCAAACGCTGTTCACGTAAACGCCGGCTTTTTCCGCCGCTTCGAAAAGCGTGGTCCCCTCTTTTACCTCAACCTCTTTCCCTTCCGGAAGGAAAGTTACCTTCAAATTGCGCATATCTAAAATTTAAAAATACGAAATTCTAATTTCGAAGCACGAAACAAAATTCAAAATCTCAAAAACCATTCCGTGCTTGACAAGGAATCCAGAAACACCTGGATACTGGCTTCCGCCGGTATGGCAGACCCGGCATCGTCAATCATGAACCTTCTTTACATAAACGTGGTATTCACCGTTTTTCTCATCTATGCCCAAAAGCTCATGCCCTGTCCTCTGACACCAATCGGGCATATCCAGCCTTATCCGCTTGTCGTCGCTGATTATTTCGAGAACTTCGCCGACCTTCAGCTCCTTTATCTTGGCGGTCGTTTTTACGATGGGGGTAGGGCAGTAAATACCGACACAGTCTAAGGTTTGATCGGCTTGCATATTAACCTCCTTAGCGAATTACCAACAACCAAGATACAAATCCCAAACAAAGCTCAAAATTCAAAGCCCAAACCATACCGGCGGAAGCCGGTATCCAGACGTCGTGTCGAAATAGAGTGATTAGCATTAGTCATTATTTATATTGTAATACGAATTTGTTTCGAATTTCGGATTTCGTTGTTCGAATTTGTTACTATTCGTGTGCCTTTTTTACATAGACCCGGTACTCGCCGTCTTTTTCCTCCATTCCCAGGCACTCGTGTCCTGTGGCGCGGCACCACGCCGGCATATCCAGCTTGATACCCCTGTCGTCGGCGACGATTTCCAGTATCTGACCTGTCTTCAATTCCTTGATCTTTGCCGCCGTTTTCACGATCGGCAAAGGGCAGTAAAGCCCGATACAATCCAGCGTTTGATCAGCTTTCATATATTTAACCCATCCTCCTGTATAGTACAACGACTTGATATGATTAATGAAAATAGATTTACGAAAGGGTATCAAACCTGAAAACTATTCTTAAATCGTAAATCGTGATATTTAAATAAACAACGTCGAAAAGGATTCTTTAGCTTCTCCGAGGAAAAAGGCCGCCCCGGCTGAAGTCAAAACCTCGGGACGAAAATCGGCATCTTCCAACCCCATCAAGCCGCAGGTCGTTGTGCAGGCGATCATTTTCACACCTGATTCTTTCGCCAGAACGATTAATTCGTCCAGAGAGTACATGTTGTTCTGTTTCATCATCTTCTTCATCATGGCTGTTCCCATTCCCATCATGTTCAATTTAGACATGGCCAGCCGTTTCGTGCCGCCCCGGTTCATCATATTGAGCATCTTCCGCATCCATCCCTTACCGTGCAGCGAGCCCTCGTTCTTCTTAATGATGTTCAGCCCCCAGAAAGTGAAGAACATGGTGACTTCCATACCCATGCTGGCTGCCGTTGTGGCGATGATGAAAGCCGCCAAAGCCCGGTCCAGCTCGCCGCTAAAAACCACCATGGTCAATTTGTTTTTTGTATCTTCCATACCTACCCCCTTTTATCCTGGATTCCCCGTCCCTATCGGGTGGATTCCCGCTTTTGCGGGAATGACAAGAGGCAGATGGTCCATTTTGCCCCCCGATATAACTGTTAGCTATTAGTTTAAAGGTTTTAGTTTTTTATATGTTGGAACCACAATGCGGGCACACATTCGCGTCTTTAGGTACTGGTTCGTGACAACCAGGGCAGTGCGGCAGCTCCGCGTGGCAGGCCTGGCAGAAAGGCGAATCTTTGTCTTCCAGTTCAGATTCGCAGTACGGGCAGTGGACATGAATAAGTTCCTCAAACTGCTTCTCTGCGGAAGGTGATTCCTTTTTCACTCCCATTTTCTTGCCCATGTAATCATCGATGGCTTTATGCAGCGCCTGCGCCCCGAGATTAGAGCAGTGGAATTTATTTTTCGGCAGTCCTTCCAGTTCGTCAGCCACCGATTGCGGCGTGATCTTCATGGCCTCTTCCAGTGTTTTGCCCATGGCCATTTCGCTGACCATGCTGGAAACGGCGATGGCAGCGCCGCAGCCGAACGTCTTGAATTTAATGTCTTCGAGCCGGTCGTCCTTGACCCTGATGTAAAAGGTCATCATGTCGCCGCAAACCGGATTACCTTCTTCACCCACGCCGTCCGGATTTTCGATCTCACCGACGTTACGGGGATTCATGAAATGGTCCATTACTTTGTCGCTGTAAATCGGCATCTGCTAACTCCTTTGTTCCTTAATAAACTTGGCGTAAACCGGAGACATCTGCCGCAACCGGTTGACGATAGGCGGAAACTCGGTGAGGACATAGTCGACATCCCCGCCTGTGTTTTCGATTCCGAAACTTAACAGTATCGAGCCCTGGGCGATTTCGTGCGACATGCCCATGGCTATCAGCACGTGTGAGGCCTTCAGTGCCCTCGAAGTGCACGCCGAACCGCTTGATACGCCGATTCCCCTGGCGTTCAGCAGCATCAACATGCCCTCGCCTTCGATGAACTCGACGCAAAAACTGGTGTGGCCCGGGAGCCGGTTGGTCGGATGTCCGGTAACCACGACATGCTCCAGCTTGGCTGGTAGTTCCTTAAGCAGGCGGTCGCGGAGTGAGGTCAAAAGCTTGACTCTCGCTTCCATTTCGTTCACCGCCATTTCGGCCGCCTTGCCCAGACCGACGATCGCCGGGACATTCTCCGTACCGGCCCGACGGCCGCCTTCCTGTAT
>JAUSGV010000158.1 GCA_030648675.1 Dehalococcoidales bacterium | reverse complement strand
AACCTTCCTTGCCGAAAAAGGATACGACGAGGTTTACGGAGCAAGACCGTTGCGCCGCGTTATCCAGAGCATGGTGGAAGACAAGCTTTCCGACAGCCTGTTGCGGGGTATGTTCCATTCCGGCGATACTGCAATCGTTGATGTGGAGAATAATGATATCGTCGTCCATGAGTCAGCGGTCGCAGCCTCGGCTGGAAAATAGAGCTACAAAATCCGGCGAAATTCAAGGTGAATCTGGGTCAAGGGGTGGGATTAAACAACCACCCCTTTTCTTTGGGCGGCGATTATCAATAACCTGTGTAGCCATTCCTACCCCGTATCGGGTATGGGGCAGGCTTTGATACGCAATCCAGAGAGCATACGGAACGAAATACCTGGATTCCGGCTTTCGCCGGAATGACAGTGCGGATTTATGGGCGAAATGATAGAAGATAAGAACTGGTATAAGCTCGACGTACCCGAAGTTATTTCCGGCCTTAATACCGGCAGGGACGGACTGAAGTCACAAGAAGCGAAACGGCGCTTTGCGGAATTCGGTCCTAACGAACTCGTCGAAAAACACAAGATATCCCCGTGGGCGATATTCTTCGAACAATTCAAAAACTTCCTCATCATTATTTTACTCATTGCTGCCGTGTTGTCCGCCTTTCTCGGTGAGGTGGCAGATGCCATCGTCATATTCGTTATCGTCGTATTTGCTGCCGGTCTTGGTTTTATTCAGGAATATCGAGCGGAGCGGGCCATGGACGCGTTAAAAAGAATGGCGTCGCCGCTGGCTACAGTTATCAGAGAGGGTAAGGAAATCGAATTACCTTCCCGTGAACTGGTTCCGGGCGATATTATTTTACTCCAAACCGGAGATAGTATTCCGGCGGACTCCAGGGTTATCGAAGCGGTGAATTTAAAATTGAGCGAAGCTGCCCTTACGGGAGAATCTGAACCGGTAGAAAAAAATATAGTTCCTTTGCCCGATGCTTCCGCGGTTGGCGATAGGAAAAATATGGTCTATATGGGAACATCGGTTGCCTACGGGCGCGGTACTGGCGTAGTGACATCCACCGGAATGGCAACCGAATTTGGGAAGATCGCCGCCATGCTGCAGGACGTAGAGGAAGAAAAAACTCCCCTGCAAGTAAACCTGGACAAGGTCGGGAAATGGATTGCCATCGCCGCGTTGTCGCTTACTTTCGCCCTGGCCGTCGTAGGTGTGTTTCGCGGGCATTCGCTCATCGAGATGTTTATCTGGGCGGTGAGTCTGGCGGTAGCGGCGGTACCGGAAGCCCTTCCGGCAGTAGTCACGATTAGTCTCGCCATCGGGGTGCAGCGCATGGTTAAGCGGCATGCTCTCGTGCGGAAGTTGCCTGCGGTTGAAACTCTTGGGTGCACTACGGTCATCTGTTCGGATAAGACCGGCACATTGACGCAGGACCAGATGACGGTCAGGAAGATTTATACCGATGGTAATTCGATGGAAGTCAGCGGTGTGGGCTACGAGCCGAAAGGAAATTTTCTCCTGGAAGGCAAAGCTATAGAGGCGTTGAAGAACGCGAATGTGGAAATGCTGCTTCGCATCGGCGACCTCTGTAACGACTCGCATCTGGTGCTGGAAGAAGAAGAAAAGCGTTGGCTGATAAAAGGGGATCCCACCGAGGGGGCTCTATTGGTGGCCGCCGCGAAAGCCGGATTGGTGCATGAAGAAGAGCGGCGAAGGTATCCGCGCGTCAGCGAAATTCCGTTTTCGTCTGAAACGAAAATGATGACAACGGTACACCGGGTGGACGGCAGCCGGCATGTCGCCTACAGCAAAGGTGCTCCGGAAATAATCCTGGAGCATTGCCAAAATGTTTATCAGAGTGGCCAGGTAATTGCACTGGCTATGCCGGAAAAAGAGAAATTGCTTGGTGCTGCCCAAAGTATGGCCAGTGAAGGATTACGCGTCCTCGGTCTTGCCTATAAGCCGATAGCTAAAGAAGGTGAAGCAGTAGACCGTGAACTGATATTTGTCGGTATGGTGGGAATGATCGACCCGCCGCGCCCGGAAGTGAAGGAAGCCATCAAAGTGTGCAAAGCCGCCGGGATAAAATCGGTGATGATAACCGGCGACCACAAATTGACCGCAATGGCAATTGCTCGAGAATTAGGCTTGTTTAATAACGGGCTGGCGCTCACCGGTGCGGAACTCGATAACCTGAACGAAAAGGAGTTCGAAGACGTCGTTGAGAAAGTAGAGGTGTATGCCCGGGTTTCGCCGGCACACAAGTTGAGAGTGGTAGAAGCCCTGGCAAAAAAGGGACATGTTGTGGCTATGACCGGTGATGGCGTCAACGACGCCCCTGCTTTGAAAAAGGCCGACATCGGTATAGCGATGGGTATCAGCGGCACCGATGTCAGTAAAGAGGCCGCCGACATGGTGCTCACCGATGACAATTTCGCTTCAATCGTCGCGGCCGTTGAAGAAGGCAGGGGTCTGTACGACAATATTAAAAAATATCTGATGTATCTGCTTTCCTAGAATCTGGGTGAAATATTGGTCATGGCCGTAGCTGTCCTTTTTGGAGGGATTCTTGGTACGGGCGGTGATTTGCCTTTGATTGCCATTCAGATTCTATGGGTAAACCTGGCGACAGACGGTTTACCGGCTATTGCTCTGGCGGTCGATCCGGCGGCACCGGATATTATGAAACGCCAGCCGCGGCCTCGAAATGAGTCGATATTCACACGCCGTGTTCTTGGCTTAATAACTATTGGCGGCGTGTGGAGTATGCTGGTGAATATTTCCATTTTCGTTTGGGCTTTGCGGAGCGGCAAAAGCCTTGTTGAAGCACAGGGGCTGGTCTTCATGACCTTGATTCTTATCCAGTTTATAAAAGCTTTTAACTACCGTTCAGACAGGCTTTCGTTATTCAAAGTAGGCGTGTTCAGTAATAAATGGCTTATTGCGGCTGTGCTGGTGTCCTTCGGCATGACTGTTCCGATACTGTACGTGCCTGTCTTGAGGGAGGTATTCAATACTTATCCGCTTCCTATGGCGGATTGGATTATTGTGGTTCTTGCTGCTGTATCAGTATTCCCTGTTCTTGAAGTCAGTAAGCTCCTTTTGCACCGTAATTCTAATAATCAGTCACATTAGGATTGGTTTCTTTTTTCAGGTTGGGGCTATCTATGGCGCCACCTTATTAAAATGGCGTAGAGTTACCGCGTGAGTAAAAGCAACCGGCCTGAGAGTAAGAGCCTTTTCGTTTGCCAACAGTGCGGCAAGGAAAGCCTGAAGTGGTTGGGGCGGTGTCCTAACTGCCAGGAATGGAACACCCTCGTCGAAAAGACTGTTGTCGTTAGTACATCCACATTTTCTCGTACCGCTCCGATGAGCCCTCCGGAAGAGCTTTCTCAGGTTTCCATCGAGGAAAACGACCGGCTGGTGCTCCCGCTGAATGAGTTAAACCGGGTTTTAGGCGGAGGACTGGTGGCTGGCTCTCTAGTGCTTGTCGGCGGAGATCCCGGGATTGGGAAATCCACGCTTTTGCTGCAGGTGTCAGCGTTGGTGGCGAATGCCAGAGGCAGGGTAGCGTACGTCACAGGAGAAGAGACGCTGCACCAGGTAAAGTTGCGGGCGCATCGGTTGGGGATAAATGGCGGCGGGCTGTTTTTATTAGCCGAAACGAACCTGGACACGATCCTCGGCCAGATGGAAGACCTGGCTCCGGGGATGGTCGTGATAGATTCTATCCAGGCGGTATATTTACCGCAATTGGATTCAAGTTCAGGAAGCATCAATCAGGTGCGGGAATGCGCCGGTACGATGATGCGGTGGGCGAAAACACACGGCATACCGGTATTTCTTGTCGGTCACGTTACCAAGGAAGGAGCCATTGCCGGTCCTAGAGTTCTCGAGCATATGGTAGACGTTGTTCTGTACCTGGAAGGCGAACCATTCAGCCCGTACCGGGTGTTGCGGGGCGTAAAGAATCGCTTCGGCTCAACAAACGAAATCGGCGTTTTCGAGATGAAAGGCCAGGGATTGGTTGAGGTTGATAACCCGTCGCAAGCATTCTTATCGCAGCGGGGCGACGAAACGATCGGTTCGGTCGTAGTCCCCACCTTCGAAGGCACCCGCCCGTTGCTTATCGAGGTGCAGGCATTAACTAATCCAACAAGTTTCGGGTTGCCGCGGCGCACGGGTAATGGTGTCGACTTCAACCGTCTGCTGCTGATAACCGCTGTTTTAAGCCGCCGGGCGGGGCTGAAGTTAGGTAATCAGGATGTCCTGGTTAACGTCACGGGTGGACTCAAGATAGACGAACCCGCCGCTGATCTGGGTATCGCCCTGGCAATAGCGTCCAGCTTGCGCGATGCCGGGGTTGACCGCCAAACGGCTGTTGTGGGCGAAATAGGGTTAAGTGGGGAAATCAGAGCCGTTCAACAATTGGAACGACGAATAAATGAAGCTGCCCGTCTTGGATTCAAGCGCTGTCTTGTCCCTAAAGCCAATATGAGCATCGATGTTCCTTCCGGAGTCGAGCTTATTCCTGTCGGCACGCTGCGGGAGGCGATAAAGGTGGGGCTGGGGGTTGGAACGGGCCACCCGGAGGAATAACCGTAATAGAAGGTGCACATATAAGACAATTAAGTATAAGTATAAACATTCATGTGTCGATGCTCTGGCAAAATTCTCGTATTCCATTTTCAAACTCTTGCATAAGAGTACTTTTCATCCCAAAGGCACTCATAACGATGTTGTTATGAACCTCTATTGCTTTTTGTATGTCTATGTCAGGTGCACGCCGCAGGTTCATAAGCCAAGTAGACACCTCCGCAATAAGTCTTTTACTAACACCCCTATGCCTGAGGGAAGCTTCAAGGTAATAAAGACCTTCGCCTAATGGGCTGGATACCGTCCATATTTCCCTATGGCCGCTTCTCCAATTCATAAAGGCGTACCAGTAATCCGTCCTTGGTGAGGAGTCTATGAAGGCTCTGAAATGGCTTGCTATATCGGGGAGCAACCCCTTGCAAGCCGTCTGCAAAGCAATACCTAGTGTAGTGTCTCGTAAATATATTTACATAACTGTCTGCTTCCCTCGAAAGAGGAGGAAGGACTCTCCCCCTTTGGAAAAGGGGACTAAGGGGGATTTTGAGTTGTCACTTGTTATCCTCATCTGTAAACCCTTTTGTAAGACACTACACTAGCGAGCGGGCAGACGGCGGTGTGCATCCGTCTGCAGGATGGCTATCATCGATCGTCGCTGGGCCTACTCTTGCGCGTTGTAGCGGGCTGAAGCTTTGGTTTTGATGCCGCCTCGTTCGCGGTATTCGGCCTCTATCGTCATCGTGACCGGTTTTAACAGACCGACGAGGTCGTTCAAGATGCGGTTAACGGCATGCTCCTGGAGTATGCCGACATTTCGATACGAGGTCAGGTAGTATTTCAACGATTTCAATTCCACCAATGAATCGGTTGGAACGTAACTTATGGTGAGCTTCGCAAAATCAGGCAAACCGGTCCAGGGGCAAACGGCGGTGAATTCATCGGTTTCATAAACCACCTCCGTAGCCGATTCAGGGTAGTCGAACGGGATACTTTCCAGTACGGCGACGTCTATTTCGTCTTCCTGCTGGATATCGAACCTTTTTAAGGTGTACTTGTCACCGGTCATTTTACTCACACTCCCGAAGTCCAATTATAGAACAATCCAGGCGGATATGTTAAACTCTAGCGAAATCATGGCTAAAAAAGAAAAGGTCGGGGCCGTTATTGTCGCGGCCGGTTCCAGCCGGAGAATGGAGGGAGAAGACAAGATATTTTCTCTCGTGAACAAGCGGACGCTTTTGGCGAGGACAATAGGCATTTTCCAGGAATGTTCCGTAATCGATCAGATTGTCGTCGTTTTAAGCCCCGCAAATATTGAGCGCGGACGGAGATTGGCTGGGAGGTATAAATGGTCGAAAGTCACAGAAATCTGCAGCGGCGGGGAACGACGCCAGGACTCGGTGAAAAACGGCCTGGCCTTTATTCAATCGTGCGATTGGGTAGTGATTCATGACGGAGCGCGCCCTCTTATAAGCAGTGACTTGATCGAAAGGGGTTTGGAGGCCGCCCGTGAAACCGGAGCGGCTATTGCCGGCGTTCCGGTTACAGATACTATCAAGGCGGTTGACGATAAGCAGATAATCGTTAATACACTGGAGCGGCAGTTTCTCTGGAGCATACAGACCCCGCAGATATTTCGCTTTGGTATAATAAACGAGGCTTACCGCGAGAACAGGGAAGACGTGACCGATGACGCGTCGCTTGTTGAAAAAATGGGTCATAAAGTTAAGATATATCCAGGATCCTATGACAATATCAAGGTAACAACCCGAGGAGATTTGGTATTAGCTAAAATGCTTATGCGGAAATTAACGGTATGACAGGGGATATCCGCGTTGGTATCGGGTACGATATTCACCCGTTTGTTTCGGGACGAAAGCTTGTCCTGGGCGGCGTGGAAATTGTTTCCCCGAAAGGGCTTGGCGGCTGGAGCGACGCTGACGTTTTGACCCATGCTGTCATAGATGCTCTTCTCGGTGCGGCTAACCTTGGCGATATCGGTCGCCATTTTCCAGCAGGCAAGGCAGAATTCCGCGATGTTTCGAGCGTTTCGCTGCTTTCGAGGGTCAACGAAATGCTGAAGGTGCGCGGTTGGGAAATCGGTAATATCGATGCCAACGTAATTGCCGAACAGCCGAAGCTATCTGAAAATATCGAAAAGATGCAATTAAAGCTCGCGGAAGCTGTGGCGGTTGATGTGGATAGAATAAGTATCAAGGCGAAAACGGGCAACGGGTTGGGTACGATCGGGAAGGGCGAAGGAATTGCCGCTCAGGCGGTAGCGTTGATATACCGGACACATCGTAAGAACGAAAGGCGAAAACTTTGAAGATATTTAATACTTTAAGCGGGCAAAAAGAGGAATTTGTTCCTTTAAGCGGTGCGAAAAGCCGCGACATATTAATGTATGTATGCGGCGTGACTCCGTACAGCGACTCGCACGTGGGACACGCCATGAGCTACATATACTTTGACGTGATACGGCGATATCTGAAATTTCGCGGTTACACCGTCAAATACGTGCAGAACCTCACCGATATCGACGACAAGATCATCGATCGTGCTAACCGTCTCGGTGTTTCGGTAAACGAACTTTCCGGGAAGTATATCCAGGGCTTCTTTGACGATATGACAGCGTTAAATATCCTGCCGGCCGACCTTTACCCGCGAGCTACCCAGGAAATACCAAAGATGCTCGAGATCGTAAAATCGCTGGTGGATAAAGGTTTTGCGTACCCCGCTAAGGGCAGCGTGTATTTCCGTGTCCGAAGCGTGGCCGATTACGGGAAGCTGTCACATCGTACGCTTGATTCCATGGAAGCCGGCATTCGCGTCGAGCCGGGTGAAGAAAAGGAACACCCGATGGATTTTGTGCTATGGAAGGCGTCGAAGCCCGGCGAGCCTTCATGGCCCAGTTCCTGGGGGCCGGGGCGGCCGGGTTGGCATATCGAATGCTCCGCCATGTCGGTCAAGTACCTGGGCGAACAAATAGATATTCACGGCGGTGGGCAGGACCTTATATTCCCGCATCACGAAAACGAGCTGGTGCAGTCGGAGAGCTTCACGGGTAAGAAACCGTTTGTAAAATACTGGATGCATAACGGCTTGCTGCGTCTCGGCGAAGAAAAGATGAGCAAATCGCTCGGCAATCTGGTTACAATCAAAGAGGCCCTAAGCAAATACAGCGCGGATGCCATTCGCCTCTTCGTTCTCGGGTCCTACTACCGCAGCCCCTTGACGTATTCTACCGATGCGCTGGAAGCCGCAGAAAGAGGGGCGGGAAGATTGCGCCAGGTAATGGAATTGAAGGATAACTCGACGAGGGAAGATGCCGGAAGGATCGATGTTTCGCCGTACCAGCAACGGTTCGCTGAAGTTATGGACGATGATTTCGGCACCGCCCAGGCTATTGCGGTCCTTTTCGATATGGCAAGGGACATTAACCGGGCGAAAAATGCGGGACAGCCGATAGAGAATGCCAGAAAAGCATTATTGTCGCTCGCGAATGTATTAGGGCTTACGCTGAATGAAGCGTTAAAGACCGGGTTTGAAGCCGGGCCTTTCTTTGAGTTGTTGAAAGAAATGTCGAATAAAATCCGGCAGGCTAAATTAGAACAGGTGCTGACTCAAGCAGGTTTAAGTAAGGATGGGGGTGAAACTGAAGCCGAGGCTCAAGAGAATATAGGGAAGCTACTGCGGATAAGAAATGTGCTGCGTGAACAGAAGCAATTTCAATTGGCTGACGAGATAAGAGGACGGTTAAAGGAATTGGGAGTTGTTTTTGAAGACGCGGCCGGACAAACAATCTGGAAACGGAAGATCTGAAGCTCAGAACATTTAGACAAAAAGAAGAGCACAAGATATCTTGTGCCCTTCTCGCATTTTCAAGCAGAACTATGAAGGTTTGGTCTTGCGATAGCAATCGCTGCAATAAACTGGGCGATCACCGCGGGGCTGGAACGGGACTTCGGTTTCTTTCGCACATGTCGCGCAAACTGCGGGATACATCTGGCGTCGAGCACCGGAACCGTAGCCTGGTTCACTACCGACGCGTTGTGCTTTTCTCGCCTGCCGGCAAGGGGGGCAGCGCTTCGGCTCGTTGGTATAACCTCGCGAGGCGAAGAGTTCCTGTTCCTCTACCGTGAAGGGGAAAGTAATTCCGCAATCGGCGCACTGGAGTGATTTTTCCTGAAAGCTCACTGGATGGCCTCCTCATTAAATTTTAGTTGGATTTGGTCATCCAATGCTTGAAAGCATCTAGTTGGTTGCAACTGTGATAACCTAAATCAGAACTAATTATAGGCCACTATACACCATTTAAGTACATTTTGCAAGAGTGGGCAGGCGTAACTTATTGTTGTCATCGGGAGCAGGAAACAATATAATCGGGGTGTGAAAGTCGGGAATTCGCATCGCTGCGCGTTAAGCGTTCCCGAGGCTATTGAAATTCAGCTAAGGTTGGCAAACCGGGTCGTAAAAAAGGGTGATTTGATTAGCCCGCGGTTTGTTGCCGGCGTGGATATTTCGGCAAAAAGAGCCGCGAAAAATGCTCGAGCGGCGGTTGTAGTTATGAGTTTTCCGGAACTTGAAACGGCTGAGACTAAAACAATTGAAGGAGAGATAAATTTCCCTTATGTACCGGGGCTGCTTTCTTTTCGCGAAGCTCCCTTGAGCGTTGCCGTTTGTAATAGTCTCAACATCGTGCCGGACGTTTTCTTGATCGATGGGCAGGGGCTTGCTCACCCGCGGCGATTCGGTTTTGCCTGCCATATCGGGCTGCTGTTAGATAAGCCGACTATCGGGTGTGCTAAATCGCTTCTCCTGGGGAAATATGAAGGGCTGGGAATACAGCCGGGAAGCCATGCGGAAATTATCGATAAAGGTGAAGTAATTGGTGCCGCGGTACGAACGCGCCGGGAAACAAAACCGGTTTATGTATCCATCGGGAATAAGATCGACTTGTCCGGATCGATCGATATGGTATTGAAATGCTGCCGGGGATATCGTATACCGGAGCCGCTGCGATTAGCACATATCGCCGCCGGCAGCTAAATAGAAAATGCACCTGCGGGTGCATTGATGACAGAAGTAACGGGAGGTTTTATGGTTTCGGAGCTAAAGGGCCTGGTACAGGGTTTGCAGTCGCGTATTTCTTCCATCCTGGTGCGTCTTTGACGTCGCGGATCGTGAAAAACAAATAGTTGAATTAGAAAAGCAAACCGTCCAGCCCGATTTCTGGTCCGACTCGGTTCGCGCGCAAAGCACGATGAGAAAGTTGTCAGGATTGAAAAAATCGGTGGATAATTGGCGCGGGCTGGAAAAAGAAAGCAGCGAAATCGGCGAATACCTGGAGATGGCGGAGGAAGAGCCATCACTCCTTGGCGAGGTCGAAGCTAAAATCGCGGCATTGACCGAGCGGCTCGATAAAATGGAGCTGGAAGTAGCTTTCGCCGGAGAATACGATACCAGGAATGCCATTCTATCGATACACGCCGGTGCTGGCGGTACCGAGTCCCAGGATTGGGCAGAGATGTTGCTTCGAATGTATCTGCGGTGGGCGGAGAGGCGCGGCTACAAGACCGAGATCCTCGATAGTACACCTGGTGAGGAAGCAGGAATAAAGAGCGTTGCCGTTGAAATCGATGGCGAAAATGCCTTTGGTTATCTTAAATCCGAGCACGGCGTGCACCGGTTGGTGCGGTTGTCTCCATTCGACTCCGACCATGCCCGGCATACCTCCTTCGTCCTGGTCGAGGTCATGCCGGAAGCCGAGCCGAACGTTGATGTTACCATCAAACCGGAAGAGTTAAAGATAGATGTTTATCGTTCCAGCGGTGCCGGCGGACAAAATGTCCAGAAGACCAGCACCGCCGTAAGAATCACGCATTTGCCCAGTGGAATAGTGGTTACCTGCCAGACCGAACGCTCCCAATTGCAAAATAAAGAATACGCGATGAAAATACTGCAATCGCGCCTTTTGGATAAGGAAATGGCGAGAGTCGCCGAAGAAAAAGCGAAGATAAAAGGGAAACGTATCGAAGCCGGTTGGGGTAACCAGATACGCAGTTATGTGCTGCATCCCTACAAAATGGTAAAAGACCACCGTACCGATTATCAGACAGGCGATACCGAGGCCGTCCTCGACGGTGAACTGGATGGGTTTATTACGGCTTATCTGAGAAGTCTTGTTGGGAAAGACGAGGTAGCATAAATGGCACGTAAAGAATCCGCCTCGAAGAAATCCTTTACCATCCATGATTTGCCGTTAGCGGACAGGCCGCGGGAGCGGTTGATGAAATATGGTGCCGAAGATCTTCCGGTGCCGGAGTTGTTGGCGATACTGCTGGGCAGGGGAATTGCCGGGGAATCGGTAATGGTTACCGCACAAAGATTGGTCAATCACTTTAAAAGTTTGAACAAAATGTCGGAAGCTTCTGTGGAACAACTGATGCAGGTGAAAGGAATTGGCATCGCTAAGGCGTGCCAGATAAAAGCGGCATTTCAATTGGGGATGCGAAAGAAAGCGGGAAAAACGGTTGGATATGGCGAGGCGGTCAAGAATCCGGAAGATGTCGCGAACGTAGTGAAAAGCTGCCTGAAAGACAAAACAATAGAGCATTTTTGGGCGGTTTTATTAAATACCAGAGGCAGGTTGATTAAGACCAAGGAGATTTCTAAAGGTAGCCTCGACAGCAGTATTGTTCATCCACGCGAAGTATTTAAGGTAGCTATTAGTGAAAGTGCGGCCTCGGTGATATTTGTCCACAACCATCCTTCGGGGATTGCCGACCCTTCTGAAGATGACATAAAGTTGACAAAGAGATTAGCTGAGGTGGGCGAGATGGTGGGGATAGATGTGCTCGACCACATTATTATTGGTGAAGGAAAACCAGTCAGTCTAAAAAGGCTGGGACTGTTTTAAACGCGAACTAGGAAGCCTTTAGTTTCCGTATCAATAGCGGAACTACCTGGAAAATATCGCCGACGATGCCGTATGTTGCGACTCCAAATATAGGAGCTTCGGGGTCAATATTTATCGCAACTATTATTTCAGAGGTTGATATGCCCGCGGTATGCTGGATGGCTCCGGAGATTCCGCAGGCTATATAAAGCTTTGGTGAGACCGTTTTGCCGGTTTGACCTATTTGGTGAGCGTAAGTAGTCCAGCCCTCGTCAACTGGCGGGCGGGTGGCACCGACGGCAGCTCCCATTACTTTTGCCAATTCTTCGATCATACGGAAGTTGTCTGCTTTGCCCAGTCCCCTGCCTCCCGCCACGATAATATCGGCGTCTTCGATTTTGATCTTTTCCCTGATGTCATCGACAAAACTCAGCAGCCGGGTTTTTGACGTGACGGATTCCTTGTTGAAATCTACTTTTATTATTGTCCCTTCGCGTCTTTCATCGAACGGTTTAGCTTTGAAAACGCGAGGACGTACGGTGGCCATTTGCGGGCGTCTGTCCGGGCAAATGATGACTGCCATTATGTTGCCGCCGAAAGCGGGTTTAGTCTGAAGCAGCCATCCTTTTTCAGGGTCGATATCCAACTCGGTTCCGTCGGCGCTTAATCCGGTCTTAAGTTCGGCAGCCACCCTTGGAATAAACGAGCGTCCCAGTGCGGTCGCCCCGGCCAGGAATATTTCAGGATTGTGTTGGCGAATAAGCCGGACTAATTCTGCGGTTAATATGTCTTCGTTGTTGCCCTTTAATGCCTGGTCATCGATTAGATAAACCGTATCAGCACCGGCGCCAATAAGGCGGCCGGTATCCGCAACGTTGTAACCGAAACAAACGGCGCATAATTGTGTTTTTAGAGCGTCCGCGATTTTGCGTCCCTTTCCCAGCAGTTCATACGCCGTAGGCTTTATTATGCCGTCGCGCTGCTCGGCAAAAACCCAGACTGCGTGATGCTTATCAGCAAATTGAGGTGTTGGTTCGGCCACTCGAATAATCGCTCCTAAATTATGCCGGATTGCCGGAGTTTGGCTATCAGGCAGTCGACCTGGGTTTCCACATCTCCCGCCAGCTTTTCGCCGCGGCAAACTCTTTCCGGGG
>JAUSGV010000157.1 GCA_030648675.1 Dehalococcoidales bacterium | reverse complement strand
CACCGTTTGGCTCCAGAGCAAGTTTTAGACTTTCTTATTTGGGAAAGAATACCAGGCACCGCTCACCCTCGCGAGGGTGAGCGGTGCCTGGTATTCTTTCCCAAATAAGAAAGTCTAAAACTTGCTCTGGAGCCAAACGGTGAGGGTGCTGAGATTGCCGGTTATTAAAAGTACAGCTGTCCCCACAAGAAGCGCTCCGCTTAGTTTCTCAATTAGACCTGCACGTCGCTTGAGGCTAGCCACGGCTCCCAGAGCACGGCTGAAGGCGAGTCCAGCGAAAAGAAATGGAAGTCCCAATCCGATGCCGTAAGCCAAAAGTAGAGAAACGCCTATTCCAGTTTTTCCAGTCTGACCAGCCATGACCAAAATAGTGCCCAGCATTGGTCCGACGCAGGGCGTCCAGCCAATTCCAAAGGCCGCACCCAGAGCTCCTGCGCTCAATATTCCCCCGCCGAAGCGCCAGCGTCGCGTGTTCAACGCTGGCCGAAACTCCCCCCGGAGGAACGGTATAGGAACTATTCCGAGCATGTGCAGCCCGAAAGCCAGGACCACCAATCCGCCTATGCGAGCCAGTAGCGACCGGTAAGCCACCAGCCATGCCCCGATGACGGAGGCTGAAAATCCGAGAACTACAAAGACCAGCACCAACCCCAGGGTAAAGGCGCCGGTTCGGTAGAGGATGGGGAGTCTCTTTGGACCCGCGTTTGGCTGGTCGATAGCTTCCGAAGAAACGCCGGCGATGTAGCCCATGTAAGCCGGCAATAAAGGCAAAACACATGGGGATAGAAACGAAAGCAGGCCGGCACCTAATGCTATGGCCAGGCCGGCCAGAATTGAAGCCTTGTTACCGATTGGTGACTGACTGGCATTTGAAGTCTGTGCTCCGTTTCCCGCTCCCGATACAGCGCTGGCGGTCGTCAACCCTTGCTTGACCCGGTCGTTGGTCAATGGACCCATTACCACGTCGCGCACTATGCCGGTCTTGTCTATGAAAACCGTCATGGGAGGCCCGATTAATCCATAGGCACGTGCGGTTCTATCGTTCAAGTCCATGGCCACCGGCATCGAAAGCCCTTCCTCGTTGATGTACTGATTCAGGGATTGGCGCTGGTCCTGAATAGCAATCCCCAGGATATTGTAGCCGCCCGCGGCCGCTTCATCGGACACCGCTTTGACCACCGGGGTCTCTTCCCGGCACGGGTCGCACCAGCTCGCAAAAAAGTTCAGCACCAGTGGTTTGCCTCGATAGTCGGCCAAGCTCACGCCCCTGCCTTCAAGTGTCGTTAAATTGAAGCTGGGGGCCGCCGACCCGGCTTGAATAGTCCCTGCCGGCTGTTGAGAATGGGACGCGTCCTGTACGCTGGCTACCACCACCCAGACCCCTGCGCACCCAAGCACTATCAAACCGAAGACCCGGGCAACGATTCGAACACTCGGCCTTTTCATTTTAGTATGGGAGCCATCGTCAGGAAAGCAGACGAATTTTCTCCATCCGTTTCCGTCCATGATATGTAGACCTTGCCGTTGGATACGATCACAGCCGGACGGTCAGCGTTACCTTTGGATTTACTTAGTTGCTGCACAGAGCTTAGAGTCTTACCATCGGAACCGAGATACCGGAAGAATATCTGCGTAGTGTTATCCGCGTTCGGAACAATATTGCTCCAGGCCATATAGATATTCCCACCAGGACCGACGGACAAGTACGAGCGTAGAGCTCCCGTTCCATTTTCGGCGTCTATCAACTTGCGGGGGGAGAATGTCTGGCCGCCATCCTGGGAGACGCTGTAGTAGATTCCGGCGTCTTCTGGTTTGGGTCCCGGCGTCCACCAGGTAACGTGCACGTCGCCGGCGGCATCGACGGCGATGTCAGGACCGGAGTGAGGGCAACTCTCAACATACCAGCCTTCGTTACTTATTACGACTGGTGCTCCGAAAGTATTGCCTCCATCCGTTGACTTCTGAATGACCATATCACGGATGTTGTTTAAGTTTTCCCGGTAAGCGATGTACACCGTTTTGCCCCCATCGGCGAAAGCCATTGCCAGCCGGCAGCATTCGCAGGCAGGGCCGCCGATGTTCACGTTTGTCGACAATACCTTGCCCGACGCACTGATTCGGGTGTGGTAGATTCGCCTCGGAGCCGGATTATCCACACGCCGGTCGATCCAGGGAATGAAGATAGTCCCGTCGGGCGAAATACCCAGCGCCGCGAACCGGGCAACATCTTTTACATCATTCAGCGTTTGCGCGGGGGTGAACCCGCCTACACCATTGAAGGAAGCAAATTGGGCATTTCCACGCATCTTGTCCCCTTTGGCGTTAGGAAAATTCCATACGGAATATATCCATCCGTTGCTTGCCACTGCGATTTTCGGGGGATTCTCATCCGCCTCGATGGCTGCTGGTTTATCGTTGACCTGCAAGGGTTTGGACCAGGTCTGGCCTCCATTCGAGGAGATGGACATCAGAACGTCACGCAGAGCCGAGGACCCCATACTCGTTCCGCTCGTGTTCCCGCTCACGTTGGCCGCGGCGGCGCTCTGTGGATCATCCTGCGACCATATCATATACAGGTGCCCATCTTGCCCCTGAACTAAGAGAGGCGAGGCGGCATTACTCGCCGGTCCACCTATTTGCTGGGCTGCACCGAATACCAGTTGAGTTATGCTATCGTTCGTTGCCGGAGTTGAGCCGATGTCAGGTTGAACCGCTGTATGGCACCCGGCAAGCACCAGGGTTAATGCGATTAGAAATACTGCCGTTCTCGCGAAGCCAGTATTCAGATTCAATTTCATGATATCTCCTTGTGTATAGTTATTTTTCAAATTAACAAACAGGTTATCAGCTTGGCCAGATTTCGACATGAAGATAGCTTATTACTATAGGTGCCAGAACCAGTAGTAGTATGAGCCACAAGTAATAATTACGAAGTTTGAGGTAAATCATAGCGCCGGCCATTACCACTGAAGCGAGACCCAGCAACAATATAGCGAGATGGACAGTTGCACTATTAAATACGGGGAGGGTGCTCGATAAGCGAGGTAAATGTTTCAAAGGGAGAAGCAACTTTTTGAGGCACTTTTTCTCCGAAAGCTGGTAACGCTATAACCATGGGGAGCAGAGGCGAATGAGCAAGCATCGATACCACACCAAGACTGTGTTTCGGATTAGCGGGCTCCATGGAAACTGTGCAGCTTTCCCCGAGGCCCATTGTGGCTGGAGGAGACATTTGCATTGCAGACATATCGCATACTGACGGGTTAAGGGGAATAAGTATTTCAAAATGGTTCATTCCGTCTAGTGCAGAAGTCTGAGCAGAGGAACTATGACAAACAGCAATACCGAGTATCGAAGGAAGCAAGAAGATTGGAAGCACGACACGGCACAGTTTGAGGGCAGAGTAATACTGGGAGATCTTTCGATGGCCTTTGCTCCCGTTGAGATTCTCCAGCCTCATTCGGCTCGCAACGGAAGAGAAGCCAGGGCAGGAAAGGAACACCGCGCAAAACCGACAGCCTAAAACACCCAGGATAATGGATATCCTCTGTTCGATATTGCCAAGCGTGTTTATGATTAAACTCCTTTTCAAAATGATAAAAGAAAATTATGACATGCTAAATATTGAAAAGTCAAAAATCTGTGATGGAAATAGTTAAAAATTTATGACGTTTTGTTCGGTACACCAAGTCGAAGGCGGTTATGAGTGCTACTTATCATGAGCGAAGAGAACCGAAAACATTCGATAATAAGCCGCTCTCTCGCTTCTACTTGCTTTCCCACCTCAAAAGAGCAAAAATAGAGTCTATTTAAATAAACCTGAACCTGGAGGCTAACACTTGAAATTCGATATCGCAGTTCTGCCCGGGGACGGCATCGGCCCTGAAGTTATCGCCGAAGGCGTGAAGGTCCTTCAGGCCGCCGGCCGGAAATTCGGGCATGAATTTAAGCTGCAATACGGACTGATCGGCGGCATCTCTATCGACAAGCACGACGTCGCCCTCACCGAAGAAACACTGAACATGTGCCGGGGCTGCGATTCCGTCCTACTCGGCGCCGTGGGCGGCCCGAAATGGGACAACCCCAAAGCCAAAGTCCGTCCCGAAGACGGCCTTTTGGGCATTAGAAAGGGCATGGGACTTTTCGCCAACCTGCGCCCGGTAAAGCTCTTTCCGGCTCTGGTCAACGCCACTAATTTCAAGCCGGAAGTAGTGAACGGGGTCGACATGGTCGTCGTCCGCGAGTTGACCGGCGGGCTCTACTTCGGTAAACCGAAGAAACAATGGGAAACAAGTCGGGGACGCCGCGCCGTCGACACGATGGCTTATTCCGAAAAAGAGATCGAGCGTATCCTGCGCGTCGGGTTTGAACTGGCCCGCGCCCGGAAGAAGAAGCTTGTCTCCGTGGATAAAGCCAACGTCCTGCAGACTTCGCGGCTCTGGCGGCAGATAGCTATTGAGCTTTCCGCTCACTACCCTGACGTTACCCTGGAACATATGCTGGTAGATTCCTTTTCCATGAAACTGATACAGGACCCCCGGTACATCGACGTGGCGGTCATGGAAAATATGTTCGGCGACATATTGACCGACGAAGCTTCGACCCTCGCCGGTTCGATGGGCATGCTGCCTTCCGCCAGCCTGGCCGGAGTGCCGCGGGAGAACAAAGGTATTTTCGGGCTGTATGAGCCCATTCACGGCAGCGCTCCTACCATCGCCGGGAAAAATATCGCCAACCCTCTTGCCACTATCTTGAGCGTAGCCATGATGCTGCGGTATTCCCTCGCTTTAATCCCGGAAGCCGAAGCTATCGAAGCTTCAGTCGAAGCGGCCCTTAACGGCGGCTACCGCACTTTTGATATAATGAGCGAAGGTAAAATCAAGATGGGCACGAAGGAAATAGGCGACGTCGTCGTTAAAGGTTTGGGAGGAGGCCGTTAATTGCCGAAAATCCAGCTTTATGACACCACTCTCCGGGACGGGGCGCAGCGAGAAGGCGTCTCGTTTTCGGTCGTGGACAAGCTGAAGATTGCCCGCAAGCTCGATGAGCTTGGCGTCCATTTCATCGAGGGCGGCTGGCCCGGCTCGAACCCCAAGGACGAAGAGTTTTTCCATCGGGCCAAAGAGCTGAAGTTCGCCAAATCGAAATTGGTCGCCTTCGGCAGCACGCGCCGCGCCGGTACGAAGCCGCGTGACGATGCCAATCTTGCCTGTCTGGCCGCCTCAGGTGCCAAATTTGCCTCCATAGTCGGTAAAAGCTCGGCCCTTCAGGTCAAACAGGTACTGGAGACCACCCTGAAAGAAAACCTGAGCATGATATCCGATTCCATCGATTTCTTGAAATCGAAAGGCATGACCGTTTTCTTCGACGCCGAGCATTTCTTCGACGGCTTTAAGACCGACCCGGATTACGCCCTGCGCTGCCTGGAAGCGGCTTCAGAAGCCGGCTGCCTGGTTCTTTGCGATACCAACGGCGGTACGCTGCCCGACGATATAACCGCTGCGGTAAAGGCCGCCGGGCAAGCCACTAAAGTTCCGTTGGGTATTCACGCTCATAACGATTGCGATGCCGCCGTGGCCAACAGTCTGGCCGCTTTAAAGGCCGGGGCAGTACAGGTTCAGGGAACCATCAACGGCTACGGCGAGCGCTGCGGCAACGCCAACCTGTGCTCTATCATCGCCAATCTGAAATTGAAAATGGACGTCGACTGCGTTACCGATGCGCAGCTTGCTAAACTGACCGAGGTCGCCCGCTTCGTCAGCGAGACGGCTAATCTCGCACCCGATCCCTTCGAGCCGTACGTCGGCACCAGCGCCTTCAGCCATAAGGGCGGATTGCACGTCCACGGCGTAAACAAGTGGGCGGGAAGCTATCAGCACATCGACCCGGCACGGGTCGGTAACCGGCAGCGTTCGGTAGTCTCCGAACTGTCCGGCCGGGGCAACATCATCTACAAGGCCAAAGAGCTGGGCATAGATTTACCGCCGCAGGGAAAAGAAGCCCAGAAGCTGCTGGAACGTATCAAATGGCTGGAGAGCCGCGGCTTCCAGTATGAAAATGCCGAGGCGTCTCTCGAGCTTTTGCTCCGCCGCGCCCGGCCCGACTATAAACCGCCCTTCGAGCTGGTCGACTTCATGGTTATCGTGGAAACCGGACGCCGTACGCCGACGCAGAACAGTCATGACGAAATGCTCGCCGAGGCGATGATCAAGGTCAAGATCGGCAATGATATCATCCATACTGTCGCGGAAGGGAACGGCCCGGTTAATGCTCTCGACCAGGCGCTGCGCAAGGCACTGGTACAGTTCTACCCGAAAGTGGCCGTGGTACAGCTTATCGACTACAAGGTACGCATCCTCGAGGAGAGCACCGGCACCAGTTCTCAGGTACGCGTGCTCATCGAGTCCGGCGACGGCGTAAAGGAATGGCACACCGTCGGCAGCTCGACCAACATCATCGAGGCAAGCTGGCTGGCACTGGTCGACAGCCTGGAATACTCGCTGCTGAAGCAAAACCCTTCACGTAAATCCTCTAAATAGTGGCGGCCCGCAACCGTCATTTCCCTTTTAATCAACGACACTTGTTTAGCGGTAAGTCCAATGCTGATTGTGTGATTGCCGATGGGGACCTGCGTCGTGGTGAACTTACCCTAATGTTAGTGCCACCTGCATCTTAGCTCTTCCGTGTACTGCTTGCGTTGCATTTCGAGTCCTCCCATTTGCTATCTTCTAGCGGAGAACTCTAAGACGCGCTGGCATTATTTACGAGGTGAAGGTCAAAGGTCCTCGAAATCGATATACAAATGTAATATTTACGGCTGTAATTTTATAATTTTGTTATCCGTGTACTACTATGATTATTGAATCATTAAGACGTAGCACGCAAATAACAAGGTACCTGGTAGCTTGGGACAATGTGTGGTTTGGAGTAAATAGAGGAGGAAATCATTTGAATAATGTAAGATTCAACTTCGCTGCAACACTGCTTGCAGTAGTTCTCATTTTGGCCGGATGCTCCCCTTCGCCTGTTTCCACACCGGCGCCAACTGCACCGCCAGTGACGACGCCAACTGTACCACCGGTCACGGCGCCAACCGCACCGCCGGTCACGCCGAACGCAACGACTACTCCAACTACTCCGGCATCTGGCAAGAACGTAACTATATCCAATTTTTCCTTCTCACCATCGTCTCTTACGGTAGCTGTTGGGACAAACGTCACGTGGACTAACAAAGATAGTTTGGCTCACGACGTTACAAGTGATTTCGATATATTCAGTAGCGGAAATTTAGCCCCTGGTGCTTCCTTCAGCTATACATTTAGTACGGCGGGAACCTTCACGTACAGTTGTTCCCTTCATTCTGCCATGAAAGGTGAAATCGAAGTCCAATGACCAGAGCACCTAAATACGTTAATATATGAAACCAAGCATCTGAAAACCAAAAGAAACGAAAAAGGGGAGTATTTCTGCTCCCCTTTTAAATCTATCGAAATAGGCTTGTCACCACTGGACAAACATCGGATGTTTGCCCTTCCATGCGTATGTTTGCGGGATCTAGGAACAGTATAAAAGTACCTACTTTATCTACATATTATTCCGTGGTACGACAGCAATGAGAAGAAAACCAAAAGCTAGTGCGGATGCTACTAAGAGAACACCTGCCGCTAATTCATTGTTACTCACCATCGCATTGATAGCAAGTATCCACCCAATAAAGCCAGTGATTATTGCTCCAACTCCAGCGATTTTACTATATACCATGATTTGCCTCCTTTTTTGCCATTATAATCCAGTGCTGTTGAATACGCCAACATCGGGATGTTTGCCCAGTCATCCTTACGATTATATCGTGCCGTTTGCGTTTTCAATTAGGCACTAGATACCGTTGAAGCCACCGCATTGAGAATCATTTATTATTAAATAGCCTGGGGCACAGCGACCTTGTTTAGCTTATCTTGAACGATCGCTGCTCCGATGACACCAAGGAAGAACACCAGCAAAAAAGCTACCGCAGCGCTCATTTCTTTGTTAGTTACCAATTCCACCCCCTCGGATAATTTCCACATCCAGTAGATGGATACGATTGGAATAATGATTAGCCATGCGGTAGGTATATGAGCACCTTTAGCATTCATTTCATTTTTGGTCATAACGCACCATGCTATTCCGTAAATCCCCAACGTAATTATTGTCAAGATAATAACCATTATAGGATCGCGATGTTTCATGTTCAGTTCCTCCTTCTTTAAAATATGTTCTGACTAGCCGCGGTATGGGCACCGAAAACTATACCCACACAGGCTACCAACAGGATTATCAGAATTATCGAGATAGGTAACTGGGCCAATGAAATCCTCCAAAAGACCTGGTAAAAGAAGGATTAAATGTCCGTAAAATGGCATTATAACATGCTTGTCAATATTCCCCTCACGTTCCGGATGCTAAAGGAGCACAATACGTGAAACCGAATAATCGAGAATCAAAAGAGAAAGCTCGTTACCAAACGGCAGAAGTAACGCAGGTTGCATGTTAGATAATGTCGTACGGGAAAACTAAAAAGGGGAGTATTTCTGCTCCCCTTTTAAATCTATCAAAATAGGCTTGTCACCACTGGACAAACATCGGCATGACAACATGGACGTAGTTGTCCGTGCCGACAGGGCGGAGGACGCCCGGACTTGAGGGGCTGGTGGTCTCCAGAGCTATCTGCGACTCTTTCAGTACGCTGAGTACATCGGAAAGGTATTTGCCGTTGAAGGCGATCTTCGCTTCGGTGCCTTCAACAACGGCGTCGATCTTGCCTTCGTCATCGCCGATCTCCTCGGAGCGGGCGGATATGGCGAGTTCGCCGGATTTGCCGCTGCCCGGTGCGATCATAAGACGGACGATGCCGCTGCCGTCGCGGGCAAAAATGGAAGCTGTTTTCGTGGCGCCCAAGAATTCCGCGACGTCCACGACAACACGGGTAGTATGGCTGGTAGGAATAAGCTGACCGTATTGCGGGAAACTGCCCTGAATAAGCTGAGACACCAGCTCGATATTATCAAATAAATCTTTATCATTATCAGCTTGATCTTGGGTTATCTTACCCTGATCGACGAGATTCTTAAGCTTCTTTGCGATCTGCTCGTTCTTTGTTTTAAATCGGAACAGAATTTGCCCTTTAGTGGAATTTACAGTTATATCAACAACTTTATCATTATTTTCTGGAGCTTTGACCCAATGACCTTCTGGTGTTTTCACATCCTTCGTTTCGGGTTTTGTTTCGTCTTTTTCAGGCAACAATCTCTTTAGTTCTGCTAGCGTCCGAGCGGGAATGATAATCTCCGCTTTAGCACTGACGGGGGCGGTTAAAGGCAGTTTGTAAACAGCCAGGCGGAACCCGTCGGCCGCCGCCAGCGTCAATACGTCTTTGTCAAATTGGGCATCAACGCCGGTAAGGACCGGGCGGGACTCTTCAGTTGCGGCAGCAAAAGCCACATGATCAATTGCCTGGCGGAACGCTTCGATTTCGATGCGTGTGGTAATACCCTCGTCAACCTTCGGGATAGGCGGGAAGTCCTTGGAATCGATACCGCTTATTCTGGCCTCGAAGCGGGCACACTTGAGATTCAACGTCTTGCTCTTGGGAGTAAGGCTAATATCGATATTATCGTTCGGCAGGGAATTAACGAATTCGGTGAGAAGACGGGCAGGAACGGTAACCGTACCTTCTTCTTCAACCTTGGCACCCGTCCAGTAGCTGATCGCCATCTCCAAGTTGGTCGCCACCAGCTTGAGGCGGGACTGATCGGTAGCTATAAGAACGTTGTTGGTTATTGGCAGAGTCGTCCTCGTCGCCACAGCGCGGCCAACGATTCCGAGCCCCCGGTTCAAATTTGCCTGAAGACAAGATAATTTCATGGTATATCCTCCATCAACTCCGGGTGCAAGTGGAAACTAGTATATATTAAAAAAAAGTCTGCTTCAATACTTGTTTATGGTTTAAGCTCCTAAAAACCCGTTGTGGACGCATGTTCACAATGCTAAGATTACCCTGTTGCTACCGATTGAACAACTGGTATGAATATCGAAAAGATTGAGGTCGGACCGCTTGGCGTCAATTGTTATTTGCTGGGCGACGAGGCCGCCCGCGTTGGAATAATTATCGACCCGGGCGCCGAGCCGGAAACTATCCTGAAGAGGGTAAAAAACCTTAAACTCGACATCAAGTCCATCGTCATAACCCACGGCCACTTCGACCACACCGGCGCCCTCAAAGAAATTAAAGACGCCACCGGAGCTGATATTGCCATTCACGCTGAGGATGCCCGGCGGCTCGGAGCTAAAGATCCCATGGCCGCGACCTTCGGTATTTCATATTCAACACCACCCGCCCCAAACCGGTTACTTAAAGATGGCGACATTATCAGAGCGGGCTCTCTGCAGCTACAGGTTCTTCATACCCCTGGTCACACTCCCGGCAGCATTTGCCTTTTGGGAGATGGAGTGGTCTTTACCGGAGACACCCTGTTTTGCTCCGGCATTGGGCGAACGGATTTGCCTGGCGGCAGCCCCGAAAAGATTTTGGACAGTATCCGAAACAAGCTAATGGTCTTGCCCGGTAATACCACCGTGTATCCAGGTCACGGCCCGGAAACCACGATCGGTCAGGAGCGCCGGAATAACCCCTTTTTGCAAGGCTATTGATTTAATTGTCTGCCGAATGAGATAGTAATCTCCTTGGGCATAGTATCAGTCTTACACAGAGCCACATCCCCCCGGCATCTCTGATGTCGCGCTTGGACTACCGGTTACGCACCACTTGCAACCACCAGGAAACCGATAAGTTGATCTACCATGATCTCATAAGTACCGCCCTGAGTCGCAGTTAAGACGAAGGTTACCTTCTGACTAGCGCCGCCGGCCAGGGTGACATCCTGCGTCTGGACATCCTGCTTGTTAGTGGAGTTGGGTTGAACCTTTAGCACTACTGTGTAAGTGCCCGGCTGTTCTCCTGTGTTCGTCACCGTAACGCCGATCGTCGAGGTGTGGGTGGTTCTTATCGTATCCGGTACTATTGTCAAGTCACTGACGACGAAGACCACCGGTGTCGGTGTCAGCGTTGGGGCAGGCGCCGGGGCTGTTGCTGCTGGAACGGTGCAAGCCCCAAGAATAAGCACTAGACCCATAAGCGAGATTGCAGTGAGAATCACTAGCTGAAATACCCTTTTCATCACTTGAATCCCTCTCTCTGGCTTGTGTTATTGAGTATCATTTTTGTTTTATTATAATCCGGGATTTCCCATATCAACTCTAAGAGAGCCGACCTCGAACATTTTTGTCCTTGAAACCAATGATATAGCCCTCCCATCTGATTGTCAACCTGATCAAAACCCCGGTAAAGTACACTCTTGACAGGAAGTTCCGCTCTACCTAAAATGGGGTATACAGTCAGTTACCAAAATAATATAAACAAATCACCGTGAGTGAGAGGAGGTGAGTGACTGTTGACGCATGTCGTTGCCGGTAGCAACGAGAGTTTCGATAACCTACTCCGGCGTTTTAATAAAAAAGTACAGCAGGACGGGGTCCTATCCGAAGTGCGGCGCCATGAGTGCTTTGAAGCACCGGGCGAAAAGCGTAAACGAAAGGAAGCTGCCAATAGACGCAAAAATGCGCGAAACTCATCGAGATAAGAACACAGGGCTGGTTAAATGGAAACAGGTTTAAAGCGGAAGCTGGAAGACGACCTCAGGCAGGCACTGAAAGGTGGCGACAAGAAAAAAGTTTCTGTTCTCCGCATGCTCTTGTCGGCCCTGAACAATGCCGAAAGTGCTCGTCTAAAGGCCATTTTAGACAAGCAAGCATATAGTTTATCGCCCGTAGACAATACCGAAATTGCCCGTCAAGCGAGCCTGACAGACGGTGATATTCTGGGTGTTATCGCCAAAGAAATACGGCAGCGGGACGAAAGCATAGTTGCCTTCCGGCAAGGAAACCGCCCGGATTTGGTGGCGCAGGAAGAGGCCGAGAAGGCTATACTGCAAGAATATATGCCTCAGCAAATGACAAGGAACGAGATTATTGCCGAAGCACGCCGGATTATTGCTGATGTCGGCGCCAGTGGACCCGGCGACAAAAATAAGGTCATGCCCAAATTGATTGCGGCTCTCAAGGGAAAGGCCGATGGGCGTGAAATAAATACCGTGGTGACGGAGTTACTTGGTTCCTAGCATAGTTTTCTGCGAATCCAACAGTCTATCATTATAATAGGGGGGCGGATGCCCTTTTTCTTGTTTACTGGTTCCTTTGGTAATGTAACCAAGCGTCATATTCACACACCGGACACTAATCTGAGGATCCGATGCATAGAATAGAAGTTAGCCTAAAAAGTGACCAGCCTGATGCTCGAGGTGCGGGGCTGGTCAAGGATATCCACGACTTGGGAATACGCACCGTCACGGATGTCCGCGTTGTCGATATCTACTGGTTTGACGTGGATATGACCGGTGACCTGGATTTGATAGGACGGAAGTTACTGGCCGACCCCATCACTCAACAGTACTCCATATTTTCAGGCGAAACAGTTTCTGCCTCGACAAAAATCAGACAGGTTGAAGTTGCCTACAATGCCGGCGTGGCTGACCCGGTAGAAGAGACCGTAATGAAGGCAATCCGTGAGTTGGGCGTGTCCGGCGTACGGACGGT
>JAUSGV010000156.1 GCA_030648675.1 Dehalococcoidales bacterium | reverse complement strand
TTTAGCGGCATTCAAGGACAAAGATTTGTTCGCCGCCAGCATCGCCATCTTGCGTTTAAGTTGAAGGTTGATCTTATCGCTGTCGGCACTGAGGCTTTGTAGGTTAGCCGACAATTTGGCAAGGGCGAGCCGGTACTCACGGGCAATTTCTTTTTCTATGAGCTGGCTTTGCTGGACGAGAAACTGTACCGCTCTTTTTTTGGCTTCGATCTCGATGCCGGCGGCGGTTTCTTCGGCTTCGGAAATAATATTGTTAGCTTCTTCGCGGGCGCTGACCTCGGCTTTTTTTTTCAATTCTTCAGCTTCGAGTCTGGCCTGAGCAAGAACGCGCTCGGCCTCGGCGTTAGCGTCGCTTTTGGCCTTGTCCGTAATATCAGCCGCGATTCGTTCGGCGTCTGAAACAGCTGCTTCGATGAGGGAACGATACGAATTGGAGGAAACGTTCAGAACAGCCCCATCTCCGACCTCCACGTCACCCTTCGATTCCTGGACCGGGAGCCATTGACCCGGTCTCTTTTTGCCTCGAAACAGAATTCTGTCGAGCCATGACATATGAATTAGTCCTCAGGAGACCGCTAGACTGATAAAGTCGCATTCAGAATATCAGTTGTACTCGTGTCTGTCAATCATGAGGACGCTTGACAAGTTGACGTAAAGTACAATATCATCGTATGCGCTCAAAAAGGATAAATTCCGGGGATAAAAAGGTTCAATTTACGATCCCTTTGGTTATAACGCATCGGTTTCCCCGAGTTTTAACTGGAAAGAGGAGGGTGATGGATGAAGCTCAATAATAGACGTTCCAACATCCAGATCATCGCCGAAATGCTGCGTACCGGAGAGAACGGAGCCGGCAAGACGAAGTTCATGTATAACAACAACATGAGTTACACGCAGCTGCAAAAATATATGAGCTTTTTGATAACCAATGGGTTTATCGCTGAGGTGCACGTCGGAAACCCGAAAGTAACCTACCAGGTAACGGTTTCCGGTTCAAGACTGTTAAAAAGTATAGACAGCGTTACGGAAATACTCGGTTGGCTGGATGAATAGGAAAGGAAAATAAAAGGAGTCATCGTATATGTCTGAAAAAAGAATGCTGATTATCGATGCCGAGGTAGCCAAAAAGGTTGATGAGAATCGAGGCTCCATGGACCAATCCGACTTCATTGCCTTCCTCATTGAAAGCAAACTGAAGGTGGATTCAAGCAAAACCGAGTCGGCGAAGCCGGAATATGCGACCAAGGAAGACTTCATGCAGTTTCAACAGGGGATCAAAGAGCTCCTGCGCAATTTCATGGAGTTTTTCCTCAGTTATGGGTTGGAGCTGAGTGAGAAGCCCGATGACGATGCGATGAAAGAGCTTAACAAGCAATTAAAAACCTTCGTTGCCAAAGTCAAACCGCCTACCGGATAGTGCGGCGATAATTTCGAATAAGTACTCACAATCAACGTTACCTTTCCGAGAGCCCCGATTATCGGGGCTCTTTTGTTTGTGCCCGTTCCCGGGCCTTGTATCAAAATACTCTCTTTTTGTCACCCTGAGTCCTTCCACTTAAGGACGAAGGGTCTGGGGTGGTGGAATGACATTTGATACAAGGCTCTTTTCCCGCGAGGTTCCCTCTGATCCGCCAGGAGTTGTATCAAAAGTCGTCTTTCCGGCGAAAGCCGGAATCCAGATCAATATAATTAGGCACGATTTCTGGATTCCAAATCTAGTTTGGAATGACAAACGTATTCAAAATGGTACTTATGATACAAAGCTGATCCGCCACCGCATAGAACTATGTTCTAGAACGTAATCACTGTCCGTTGCAAAACCAAACTGCAATAGTTAGCACGGGATATTGCAGTGTTTTACATAATATTAGGTTGTGCCGGTTTTCTGACTATCCACCTGTTCGACGTCGTCGCTCTGAAGAAGTGGCCTGCACTCAAGCCTATTACTTGGGTCCTCGGCAGCAGCATGCTGGTCTACGCAATTATCCGTTTGTTTCTCGACGAGAAAAGGTTTTCTCTGCCTCTCTGGCTCTCCTGGTCAGGTTGGGCTTTGTTGGTATTTTCTTTGGCGATGCTGGTGTGGTCGCTATTTATTAATCTTCCTTTTCGAAAAACGTACATCGCATCAGGGGTCGGCGACAGTTTAGTAACGACCGGGTTATACGCTCTGGTACGCCATCCGGGGGTGCACTGGTTCAGCCTGGCTCTGGTCGCAGTCGTTTTGATCACCAGATCCATTCAAATGCTTGCAGCCGTACCGGTCTTCATTGCGATGGATGTAATGCTCGTCATTGTCCAGGACAGGTGGTTTTTTACCCGGATGTTTCGTGATTACCCCAACTATCAGCGGGTCACGCCGATGTTAATACCGAACCGGCGGAGTGTTAGAGCTTTCATCGATTCGTTGAGTGGCGGAATTTGAGACGCGCCAACGGCGGGAGGAAAAGCATGGATATCGCGGAGTTAATAAAAAGCGGAAAGAATCAGGAAGCCTGGGATTGGTCCTGCGGATTCATTGATTTGAAGATAGACGATTGTATGCGGATACAGCGGCGCCTGCTGATGGAGCAACTCAATTTGCTTAAAGATTGCGAATTGGGCAGATATATTCTGAACGGAGCCGTCCCCCGCACGACGGAGGAATTCCGGGCAAGCGTCCCATTAACTACGTACGACGATTACGCCCCGTACCTTTTAAACAAGCGCGAAAATACTTTGCCCAAAAAACCCGTTCTCTGGCAATATACTTCAGGGAAATCGGCGGAATACCCGTACCGCTGGGTACCGGTGACGGCGGAGCAACTCGTCGACATCGAACCCCTTTTATTTGCCCTCGCTTTGTTCTCCGGGTGCAAACAAAGATATGAAATTCCCTTCAAGCCGCATGACAAGGTGCTCTACGGCATGGCCCCGCCGCCATACGCGACGGGTACTATGGCACGTGTTTTCTCCAGAGAGATGTTCGATTTTCTGCCTCCGATCGATCAAGCCGAAAAGATGTCTTTCGAAGAAAGAATGCATCTCAGTTTTGAAATGGCTCTTTCGGAGGGTTTGGATATCGGTTTCGCCCTTTCCAGTGTTGCCGTAGCCATCGGCGACCGTTTCAAGCAGCGGGGAAACGGGAGCGGCATCAAGACCTGGCTGAAGAGGCCGCAAGCTTTTCCACGGTTGGCGCGCGGATTGATAAAGAGCCGGCTCGCCGGACGCCCGCTGCTACCGAAAGATCTGTGGAAACTGAAGGGGCTGATAACCTTCGGTATCGACACCTCGATCTATAAAGAGAAAATCAAGGAAATGTGGGGCATCGAGCCTCTCGAATTCTACGGTTGTACGGAAGCGGTACTGATCGCCATGCAAACCTGGGACCACGAGAGCATGACCCTGATCCCGCATCTTAATTTCCTCGAATTCATCCCCGAAGCGGAAAGTTTAAGATCGCGCACAGACCCGGCTTATGAGCCGAAAACGCGCCTGCTCGATGAGATAACTCCGGGAAATTACGAATTGGTGATCACGAGTTTCCGCGGCGGTCCGTTCGTCAGATACAGGCTGGGGCACATGGTAAAGGTAACGTCGCGGCGAAACGAAGCTCTCGATATCGATATCCCGCAGATAGTTTTTATCGGGCGGGTCGACGACCAGATAGATATTGCCGGCTTCACGAGATTATCGGAAAAGGTTATCTGGCAGGCGATCGAGAATACCGGACTCGACTACGTAGATTGGACGGCACGCAAAGAGGTCAACGGGGCACCCGCTCTTCACCTTTTTATCGAATTGAAAGAGGATGTGGTTAATACCGAAGAAGCCACAACAATTATTCATAAGGAATTAAAAAAGCTCGACACACCATATGCCGAACTGGAGTCATTTACCGGACTAAAACCGCTCAAGGTCTCTCTGTTACCGCGAAACAGCTTCAAAAGTTACGGGCAGCGGCAGCATAGAGCCGGAGCCGATTTGACTCAGCTTAAACCGCCGCACATCAATCCCTCGGATGGGATAGTCGAGGCGCTGATGAGTCGTTCCGAAGAAGTCCGGTCGGTTAAAGAGCCGGCAGGAAGAAGCGGATAAAACTGCGAGCATAACCTTCCAGCAAAACGGCTGAACTGTTTGCCAGCTTTGTAGCGCCTGGCCGGGTTCAGCTTGTGGTGCTCTCTCCGTCAGGTTGACAAGCATAAAGTCATGAGTCCTAATTGCCTCACAATACATAACGAGGAGACTACCCGGGGGCAGAAACGTGACTACGTGGGCACTCATCCCGTTAATTACCAGCCTCACTTACATTACCCTACTCGTGCTGACACTCCCATCCTCAAAGCGGCGAATTAATCGAGCCTTCGCTATTTACCTCGGGGTTGCCGCTACCTGGAGTTTCACCTCATTCATGCTCCACTGGAACCCCTCCCCGAATCTAGCCCTGCTCTGGAACGAA
>JAUSGV010000059.1 GCA_030648675.1 Dehalococcoidales bacterium | reverse complement strand
CAAACGTCCGGCTGTTTGGCTGGTGGGTTTAATCCTGGTTGCGACAATCGCATTTCTTTTCCTTAATATTCAAGCGAGCTCCGATCCGCCTTATCTCATTTTGTCCCTGAATATTATTTTTGTAGGAATACCGCTGCTCGTTCTTTCGGGAATGGCGGCGAGTAGTTTCGCGCGTACCGGAGTCTGGCCGTCTATCTGGATCGGAGCAGGATCGCTGGCTTACGGGCTCGCGGTGATACTGAGCGGCCTTTTGCAGACGTTTTCCAGTATAAATGCCACGATAACGACAGATAATATCTTGACTCTTCTTGGTTCTGCCATGTTCTTGCTCGGCTCATTTTTTGTTGACAATCGTGTACCACCCAAGGATAAGAACAATAACTTATGGTTAACGGTTGCCCAGGTTTATATCCCGATAGTATTCTTTATGATATACGTTACGGCGATCAGCGTCGCGGGAGTTCTGCCGCCTTTCTTCGTCCAGGGGGCGGGTGGTACCCCGTTGCGGGAACTGGTGCTGGCGACAGCCACCGCATTATTTTTCGTTTCCGGTGTAACGAATTTCAGAGAATACTATAAAAGCAGGTCTGAAATGCAATTCTGGTATTCCCTGGCGCTTTTGCTTTCGGCTTTAGGTTTTATCAGCCTCCTTCTTGCGGTGAAAACAGGCACACCGCTTAATTGGACCGGGCGTATTGCCGCGGTGATCGGCGGTCTATATTTTCTGGTTACGGCGCTGGTGGTAATGAGGGAGGCGAAACAGACTCAGGTCAGTACCGGAGAAGCCATGGCCGGACTTTTGAGTCAAACGGAAGCTAAGCTTAACGAAAGCGAGGAAAGGTTCTACAAGGCATTCCATGGCAGCCCGATCCCAATGACGATGTCTTTGATACCCGAAGGGCGCTGGGTGGATGTTAATGACAGGTACACACAGTTGGTTGGGTACTCGCGGGATGAGCTCATCGGGCACTATTCGGCTGAATTAAATATCGTCGACATTGCCGAGCGGGAAAGATTGTTTCGGATCGTTCGAGAAAAAGCTAAGCTGAACGGAGTTGAGACAAATATTCAAACTAAGACGGGAAAGCGATTGATAGTGTTGTATTACACTGAAACAATAGTTCTCAACGGTAAACAACACAGCATTGTTTCGTTGGTTGATATAACCGAGCGCAAGCAATCAGAGGAAGAATTGAGACGGAGCGAGGAACGCTTTCGTTCAGTATTAGAGAGTTCCAGAGACGTCATCGCACGGTATAACCTGCGAAACAGCCAATACGAGTATGTCAGTCCATCGGTCGAAGCTCTGGTGGGGTATTTACCGGCAGAGTTCGCCAACATTGATAATCAAACAGCGATGGCAATGGTTTATTCCGACGATCTACCAGTCCTGCAAGCAGCGCTGGCACGCTCGCTGGAATCCGGGGAAGCTGAAGCGGAATACCGCGAGCGCCATAAAAACGGCAACTGGGTTTGGGTTTCCAATCATATGTCGGTGAGCAAAGATAGCTCCGGCAAGCCTTTATATCGCAGTTCCAATATTCGGGACATTACCGAGCGGAAGAAAACAGAAGCTGAAATCGCTTATCGGGCTACATTTACGGAGCTCAACCCCAATCCGGTGGTGGAACTCGATGCAAATGGCAATGTAGTATACATGAACCCGTCGGCCAATGCTTTATTTCCCGACCTGCCCAAATTGACCGTAATGCATCCTTACCTGACAGGGTGGTACACCATCGCCGTGGGAATCGGCTCAGAAAAAACGGGCTACCGGACAAGAGACATAAAAGTCGGCGACCGCTGGTACGAACAGGCGATTTCTCCCGTGCCGACTAACCAAAACCTCTGCATCTATGGAAAAGATATCACCGTGCGCAAGAAGGTGGATGAGTTAAAGGATGAATTTATCGGCATGGTTTCCCACGAACTAAAGACACCGCTTACGGTCATTATCGGTGCTCTGGCAACAGCAACCGATTTGAGAATAGATAGTGAACAAGCTCGAGTGCTGCTGGGAGATGCGGTCAATCATGCCGGTATCCTGGCCAACCTTGTGGATAATCTGCTCGAATTGTCGCGGCAACAATCAGACCGTTTAGTGTTGAATACTACGTCGTTAAACGTAGCGGATATCGTCCAAAGCGTGGTGAAGGTTTTGCAAAGTAAGTCGGACATTCACCATCTTGTCAGCGATGTGTCTCAAACCCTGGCCCCGGCCCAAGCCGACCCGCTCCGGGTGGAAAGGATCTTTTACAATCTCGTCGATAACGCCATTAAATATTCGCCCAACGGGGGTGAAGTCAGAATAACCGGCAGACAAGAGGGAGAGTTACTTATTTTCGGCGTCAGAGACCAGGGACCGGGGATATCATCAGACGATCAGGCCAGGCTTTTCCAGAGTTTTGAGCGGTTGGGGGCAACGGTTAAGGGAGCTATTCAGGGTACGGGGCTGGGATTAAGAGTTTGCCGCATACTGTTGGAAGCTCACGGCGGAAGAATACGGGTCGAATCGGAAAAAGGTAAGGGTTCGACGTTTTTCTTTACGCTGCCGGTATCGAAAACGAAAACAGACTAAGTGCCGGATTTCCGGGATGCCAGGGTTTCCTCGATCTTTTTCAAGAGGTGGTCGGGCAGGAACGGCTTCGCGATGAAGCTGTCGGCACCTTCTTTTACGGCTCTCTCAACGGAGTCGCTCTTCGCAGAAAAAACGATAACGGGCACGGTCGAGAACTCGCGCAATCTACGCAAAACATTTAATCCTGAAACGGGAACCATGAGGATATCAAGAAGTACTATGTCCGGCTTGTCTGTTTCAACCAGTTGCAAGCCTTCTTCTCCGTTGTCTGCGGTAATAACGTCATAACCTTCCAGAGATAGAAAAGTCTTGACGAAACGCAACACACCGGCTTCGTCGTCAACGACCAGAACCCGTTTCTTCGTGTTCACCAGAGTATAATACACCCGACAGCCGGTCGGTTTCTATGAACCGAAGTGTCTATTTTAGTATCCGAAAGGGTACCCGGGTTCGCTCGAAGCGGACAGTCAGGCGTGAGCTATTTACAAGGTGATGCGGCGGATATATGATATACTGCGAAAAAGGTTACTCTGCTTGTGAGGAGTTGATATGAAGGCTGTCATTGCTCTACTCTCGGTTTGTCTTCTTATTACAGCTTCTTGTACCAACAGCAAATTGGCGAGCGATTTAAAGACCGCGAATTCGACCATTACACTTCTGCGGACCCAGGTCAACAGCTCGAACAATGAGATCCAATCACTGCGCGACCAACTGAACGCCGCGAATTCTACGGTGCAATCGCTGCTGCAGCAGGTGGCGACAGGAAATTCCACAATAAAGTCCCTGCAAACGCTGCTTATTTCGGCACAAGGACAAGTGACCACGCTAAATGCCACGATGCAAACCATGCAGCAGTTGATAAACACGAATAACACTACGATAAGGTTTTACCAGACGCAACTCGGTGCGGCGAATGCCACGATCCAAACGCTGCAAGGGCAGTTAGCCGTCGCAAACACTACAATTCAACAGTTGCTCGGCGAATCCTTAGCCGCAAATATATCCGCTAATGCTACGATACAATCGCTGTTGGACCAACTTGGAGTAGAAAAGGTAGCGGCGAATACTACCATTCTGTCGCTGCAAACGCAGCTCGCGGCAGCCGGTACTGAGATAGTTCACCTGAACGATACTATCTATAATCTTTCAAGAATAGCGACTTCGCCCGGCAACGCGATCGTGGTAGATTACGATTACCTTTTGGATTTAGCTGGGAAGAATGAAGTAACCCTTAACGTGTATTACCGGTACAAACTGGTTCAGATGAGCAATCTGAAAGTCAAGAGAGTATTTGATACCCACGAGGGTAAGGGAGTGCAAGCAGACCTGATGAGTTCAGGTAACAATTCCTTTTCCCTGGTGTTCAAAAGTGCAACTGGTTTGGAAAAACTGGCACCTGATATGACCATTACCGTGTACGGCACTTTCGATGGAGCACCCGACGGAACTCCAATCTTTGGCCCGGATTTTGTGCTGGTGCAGATAGATTCTGTTCCATAAAAAATGTCATTTGTTCGGAGAGATAGGCCGAATCAGAATGGCTGCTCGACAGTACTGCTTAATGGTGGACGGAAACGTTTTCGGCGAGCTACTCCGAACGTAACCGCATTACGTTGTTTCATTTTTTAACACGCTTCCGAACAAAAATCACGCGATCAACCGCCAGCATAAAAACAATTCCGGTGCCTGGTATCGGGGAAGTGTTGTGCCGTAAACACAGGGGGGCGCGACGCATCACCGTCCACGTTTCGGCTTCCAGGGGAGTTTGGGTAACGCTCCCTTTCTATCAATCATTCCGCGATGCGGAAAACGTGGTAAAGCTCAACAGGCAGTGGATAGAACGAACGTATAAAAAGGCTAAGCATGACCATGAACAAGCTCAGCCTCTAAGGGACAAATTAGCCGCGATCGATGCCTTGCAGGCTAAACGGTCGTTGACCCTCCGTCTCGGCGAACTAGCCCAACGGCATGGTTTTTGTTTTCGCCGTGTATCTATCCGTAATCAGCGAACCCGGTGGGGAAGCTGCAGCTCAAAACAATGTATCAGTCTGAATGTCAAATTGATGCTGCTGCCGGAAGAACTCCGGGATTACGTTATGCTACATGAACTGGTCCACACCCGGGTGCACAACCACAGCCCGGCGTTTTACGCAGAACTCGACAAAGTCGCCGAAAACCGCCGTCATCTCACCACCAGGCTGAAAGAAATCAGTCTGCACGAGCTTTAACTAACCAGGCTCCTCATAACTTTTGCCCGCGCCACGAATTTACCCCCGTTGTCAAGCATTGTTTGCCGAAAAAATAGCTTGCACGCGCTTTTCGAAATGGCGGCGAGGCTCGTTTATCTTATGCCATACAACCTCTTGATTGTGAAATACAGGAGTGACACAATCGAATTAGTTGAAAGGAGGTACCCTGTAGAGGCAATACCCGGTAGGGGTGGCCAGGAAGTATGGACTTTTAAAGCACTGGCAGCGGGGACTACTACCGTCTCTATGGAATACAACGGGCCATTCGAGCCCAACAATCCGCCGGGCCGATACCTTCAACGTAACAGTGACGGTGAAGTAGCGTTCCATCGGGACGATACCGCAGAAGATCCCGTTATCACCTCAGGAGGCAGCGTGAAAGAAACTAAAGAGGAGGAAGAGGAAAAGCATGAAAGAATACGAAGTCGTTGTTATCGGTTCCGGATGCGGGATGAACATTGTAAACGCGGCGCTGGCGCGCGGTACGGAAGCAGCGTTGATCGACAAAGGACCCCTCGGCGGGACGTGCCCGAATTTGGGCTGTATTCCCTCGAAAATGCTGATATTCGCGGCCGATAGAATAAGTGAGATCCAGGAAGCGAAAAAACTGGGTATTACCGCCGAGATAAAAAACGTGGATTTCAAATTCATCATGGAACACATGAGGAAATCTGTTCGCGAAGAGCAGGTACACATGCGAAAAGAGCTTAAATACATAGAAAAACTGGATTTTTATGAAGGGGAAGGCCACTTTACCGATGAGAACACGCTGGAAGTCAATGGCGAGCAGATCAAGGGTAAAAAGATCTTCATCGCTACCGGTTCCCGCCCGCTGATACCGGCGTTAACAGGCCTGGATACCGCAGGATATCTTACTAACGAGACGGTGCTGCAGCTTAAGGAAAGACCCGAAAGTTTGATCATCATCGGCGGCGGCTACATCGCGGTCGAATACGGGCATTTCTTCGCCGCAGTCGGTACAAAGGTAACGATCCTGGAAATGGCCGACCGCCTCGTTAATGCGGAGGAACCGGAGATTTCGCAATTGCTCGAGAAAGAGTTGGGCAAACGAATGTACGTCAACACCCGCGTTAAAGTGGAAGAAATAAAAAAAACGGGCAGTGACGCGGTGGTAGTGGTAAGCGACATAAAGAGTGGGGATAAAAAGGAATATACCGCGCAGCGGGTTTTACTGGCGACGGGACGGGTGCCCAACACCGACCGCCTGGCGGTAGAAAAAGCAGGAATCGAGACAAACGAAAAAGGCTATATCAGGACAAACGAATTTCTTGAAACTACCCGGAAAAACATATACGCTGTGGGCGATGTCAACGGTGAGCAGTTATTCACGCATGCCGCGAACCGCGAGTCAGTGATTGCGGCACATAATGCGCTGCATGGCTCCAAAATGAAAATGGATTACAGCGCGACGCCCCGCGCTGTTTTTTCTCGCCCTCAAATCGCGTCGGTAGGTATGAGAGAGGAAGAAGCAAAAAAGACCCATAAAATCCTCGTGGGAAGAGCCAAATATTCGGACGTAGCCCAGGGGGAGGCGATGATGGACGAATCCAGTTTCGCCAAAGCAATCGTGGAAGTTGATTCAGAAAAGATATTAGGTTTTCATGTTATCGGGCCTTATGCCCCGATCATTATCCAGGAAGTAGTCAACGTTATGGCAGCCGGCGGGAACGTTAATCATCTCGAGGCCGGCATGCACATTCATCCCTCGATCACGGAATTGGTTATGAAGACGATGGACAACCTGGAAGAACCCTGATACATATCAAGTCAATATGGATTTGTCGGGCAAAGCTTTATGGCCGTCGTGCTTCTCTTCGTAATAGAAACCTTTTAGCCGTTCGGCCATATCGCGGAGTTTCTTGTCAACGAGATAATTAACGCTGCCTTCAGGGTAATTGCCGTCCGCCTGCCTCAGCCCGGCCGCAACCCCGGTCAATATCTCAATGCCTTCGTCTATCGTTTTAGCCGAATAGACATGAAATTTACCGTTGCGGACCGCATCGACGACGTCTTCCCGTAACATGAGGTTTCTCAAGTTTTGCTGCGGTATCAATACTCCCTGGTCTCCGGTGAGGCCGTTAGACTGGCAGACCTGAAAGAAGCCTTCTATCTTGTGATTGACTCCGCCGATAGGCTGAAGTTCACCCTTTTGATTGACCGAGCCGGTGACGGCCAGATTCTGCTTGATCGGGATTTCAGCGAGGCTGGATAATATAGCGTAAAGTTCGGTTGATGAGGCACTATCTCCCTCGACGCCTTCGTAGGATTGTTCGAAGCACAAGCTGGCGGACAGCGACAGCGGTCTGTCCTGGGCATATTTCCAGCCGAGGTAACCGCTCAATATCATCACGCCTTTGTTGTGGACGGGGCCGCTGAGCTGCGATTCCCGCTCGATGTTGATAACGCCGCCGCGGCCGAGGAATGTTTTTGCAGTTATCCGTGAGGGCTTACTGAACATGGTATCGCCAAGGGCATAGACGCTCAACCCGTTGACCTGGCCGACAACGGCACCGGAGGTATCGATCATGATGGTCCCGAGATTGATCATGTCTCGCATCTTTTCATCGAGAAGATTGTGGCGGAACCGCTTTTCGTCGATGGCTTTTTGCACATGGCGGGCGGAGATGAACTGTGAGTTTTCCTGCCCTGCCCAGTAGTTGGCTTCTTCGACCCAGTCCTTGACCAGGGCAAACCGGGAAGAAAGGCGGTCCCGGTCGCTTACCATCCTGGCGGAATATTCGATGACTTTTGCCACGCCGCCCGGGTCGAAGTGCCGGGTCTGGCATTCATCGCAGCAACCGGAGAGGAAAGCAGCGTACGCCAGCATATTGCTGTCTGTCCTCTTTATCTCGAAGTCGAAATCGGCCTTAACTTTAAATATTTCCCAGAAGTCTTCATCGTACATCGACAGCAGTTGATACAACATGTCATCACCGGTCAAGATAACCTTGACCTTTACCGGCATGGGTTCGGGCTTCAAACCCTGGGGTGCGATCAGACCGAATTGTTCAAACGGGTCTTCTGTTTTAGCCTCCTTGTTTTTTATGGCCCTTTTCAGTGCCGGCCAAACCGCGGGATTGGTAAGAACGTCGTTGGCACTAAGCAGCAGATAGCCGCCGTTGGCCTGGCTGAGTGCCCCTGCTTTCAGCATGGTATGGTCGCTCAGGTAACCGCCAAACAGGAAGCGGCGTTCGATCTTACCGAAGACGTTACTAAAATTAGGATTTGATTCGATGATGACCGGCGGCCCTTTAGTTTCGCTATTGTCGACGTAGACATTGACTTCGAACGGGAGAAACGGGTTTCTTCCGCTCACGAGCTGGCTTACCGGGACTCCAAGAATCGGATTTACCGGTTCCTCAGCCCCTTTGAAAAGCTCAAGATTCTCCAGGATATAGGTCTTGAGGTCGGCAAGATATTGCTTCACTGCCGGCAAACCGGAATACCCCTCGACCAGACCGACAAAAAGAGCGGACACGGTGTATTCGCCAATATCTTTGTCGGTCTTTTGAAGCAATTCCAACGTCTTCTTTTGTAAGGCGTTTATAGTTACCAAACTTGCCTGGAGCTTTTTACGGAGTTCCGATTGTTTCGCTTCTATTTTCTTTTTTGAGGATTCATCGAGCGTAAGATACTCGGATTCCTGCATGGGATGCCCTTTTTTAATCGGAATCAATGCCGGCCCCACCGGGGTCATTTCCAGGGCGAAACCCTCCCGCCGCGATTCCTCCGAAATCTGCTCCACTATCTTTTGTTGTTCCGCCTGCCCGTTTTCAATCGTTTTTTGTTTCTGCTTCTTGTACTCGTCAATCGAGAAAGCCTGACCCAGTTCCCTCCTGACCCTGGCCAGTAATTCCGAAATCTTGTTCTTGAAAGATTTGCCTTCTCCCTGAGGCAGCGAAGCGATGCAGGGACAATCCGGTTCCTTGAAATTGTAGAGGTAGCACCAGTCTTCAAGGGCGAAGGTTTCGCCGCGAGCCTGTTTTTCTTTGATTATCCTTTCGATGTAGGTTTTTACCATGGACATTTTGCCGGTTCCGGTTAAACCAGCCACATAAATGTTGTATCCCGAATTCACCATGTTCAGACCGAATTCTACGGCGCGAGTCGCCCGGTCCTGGCCGATAAATTCGCGCAGCGGGGCAAGGTCTTTGGTGCATTGGAACTGGAATAATTTGGGATCACACTCCCAGCGCAAATCGTTTGCGGGTATCTCATATTTTTTGGGTTCCAATGATGCCTCCTGAGAATCAGAGATTTTTTCGATGCGGCAATTCGTCGGGATTATTGTAGACGGACGACAGTGGAAAAGTTATAAACGGGAGAGGGAAATAGTTACAAAAACGTAACATTTTTGCCGTCAGGCAGAAGCGGCTCTCCCATCCGACAATATGTGATAAAAATGTTATTGTTGCGGCAGCCGATTTTATGATTTTTATATCAGCATTTCTCTACAATGGTTTCTATCGGGAACCAATATAAAAAATGTGGGAGGAAGTTTGTAATGAAAACCGACGCTGAATTGAAGCAAGATGTAATGGAAGAATTGAAATGGGAGGCTGATGTGAAGGCAGAAACGCTGGGAGTGGCGGTACAAGACGGTATCGTTACGCTCACGGGTAATGTCGACACTTATGCCCAGAAAGTGGCGGCAGAGCGGGCTGCGGAGAGGGTTTACGGTGTTAAAGGTATCGCCGAAGAGATCAAGGTAAAGCTGCCGAATTCCTTTATGCGAGACGACGAAGATATTGCCCGGGCGGCGGCGAACGCTCTGGAGTGGAATGCTTCCGTTCCTGACGAGCGGGTCAAAGTTAAAGTGCAGGATGGGTGGGTTACGTTGGGCGGCGATGTCGATTTCCGCTACCAGAAAGATGCCGCTTATGACGCAGTGAGCGGCTTGATGGGAGTAGCCGGAGTAACCAACTTGATCAACTTAAAGCCTTCTCCCAGACCGGCACCAACGGACATCCGGGGGAAGATCGAAAGTGCCTTTCAACGGCACGCCCTTTTGGACGCGAGACGAGTCGCGGTTCAGATCAGCGACGGCAAAGTAACGCTGGAAGGAACAGTGCATTCATACGCCGAAAAGAAAGCAGCGGAATTGGCCGCTTGCTCGGCACCGGGTATTTGCGAAGTCGAGAACAATATCTCGATCACTCCGTAAGTTCGTTGATTTAAGGTTGAACAGGCGGTCCGTGGTTTACATTGCTCGACGAGCGCCAGCGCGATTCGGGGTACGATCGGGCCATGAAGCGATCTTCCCAATCGGGGCCGAACTTGCTTTTGTATTGTCTCACGTGCTCAGAGCCTGCCCCGTACTCGGTACGGGGGTGACAAAAAGAAAACGCTTTTGATATAAGGCCCGTCCTGGCGGAAAAATCCGCGCATTTTTTCATTTATGCTATGTGACGCCTTTTTCATGGTTCTTGTTCGGCTGTCGCGAATTTGAAATAAGGTATAGAATTATAAAGTCATGGCTGCAGCACCCATTATTCGCGTTCAAAATCTTTCAAAGATATACGTCGTCAGTCAACAAGAAGCCGGGACGAAAGCGGCGTTCCACAACTTGGTACGACGGCGCAAAAGCGAAGTGCGCGCGGTAGACGATATTTCCTTCAAAGTCGAGCCGGGTGAAATCGTCGGTTTTCTGGGGCCGAACGGGGCGGGAAAGACGACTACCCTTAAAATGCTGTCGGGCTTGTTGTACCCTTCATCAGGCGAAATAAGCGTTCTCGGTTTTGTCCCCGCAAAACGCAACCCCGCTTTTCTGAGGCAGATCACGCTGGTTATGGGCCAGCGCAATCAACTTGTCTGGGACGTTCCAGCCCAGCTTACTTTCGAACTAAACCGGGCCATCTACCAGATACCGCAAGAGAATTACCGGAGCATGGTTAAGGAACTTACGGATCTACTGGAACTGGGACCGCTCCTGGAAAAACCGGTACGCAACCTTTCCCTGGGAGAAAGAATGAAATGCGAGATCGCGGCAGCACTTTTGCACCGGCCGCAAATGGTATTCCTGGATGAGCCGACAATAGGCCTTGACGTGACCATGCAGCAGAGGATACGCAAGTTCTTCGCGGAATACAACCGCCGGTTTGGCGCGACCGTACTTTTGACCAGCCACTATATGGCCGACGTCGCCTCGCTGTGTAAAAGAGTTTTGGTGATCCACCACGGTAAGCTCCTGTTCGATGGGGAACTGTCCAACCTGCTGCAGCGATTTACTTCGCATAAGACAATCGTCATCCAATTGAACAGTTGTGATGTGGAACTGGGGAAATACGGTGAAGTTACCAACTGTGAAGGCGGAAGATATAAATTGCGTGTGCCCAAGTCAGAGACAGCCCATATTACCGAGAGGCTGCTGGCAGAGCTGCCGGTGGTTGACTTGCTGGTTGAAGAACCGCCCATCGAAGAAGTTATCGCCCGTGTGTTTGCCCAGGAGGTAGGCAGTGAAGGCTCTGATCGAGCTTTATATCCAGCAGTTTAAGACCACACTTGCCATGATGTTCCAGTACCGTGCCTCCCTTATCATCTGGACCGCCGGGCAGATCCTGGAGCCGCTGGTTTATCTGATCGTGTGGTCGGCAGTAGCCTCGGGTACGGGCGGCAGTGTGGGAGATTATACGGCGGCTGACTTCGCCGCCTATTTCATCGTCCTTATGCTGGTCAATCAGGTGACGTTTACATGGATAATGTACGAGTTCGAGTACCGCGTGCGTCACGGCACTTTCTCCGCTACGTTGCTGAAACCGGTGCATCCGATACATTCGGATATCGCGGACAATGTGATGTCTAAAGTGATAACGCTGCCGATCGTCGGCCTTGTCGCGGTAATCTTGATGCGGGCGTTTAATGCTTCGATATCGACGCCTTTTTGGGCAGTACTTGTATTTATTCCGGCTTTATTCCTGGCCTTCCTGGTCAGGTTCTTTCTGGAATGGACACTGGCTCAAACAGCTTTCTGGACAACCCGGGTCAGTGCCATCAACCAGACCTATTTCGTCGCGCTGCTGTTTCTATCCGGGCAAATCGCACCGCTGGCACTTATGCCGGCTCCGATACAAGTCGTTTCTTACATAATGCCTTTCCGGTGGCTGCTGAGTTTCCCGGTAGAGTTAATATCAGGCAGGGTCTCTGCGACCGGAGCTGCGATCGGTATCGGCGCCCAGTTTGCCTGGCTGGCAGTAAGCGTAGTTTTATTGCGATTTGTCTGGCGTAGAGGTGTAAAAACATATACGGCGGTGGGGGCGTGAACTACTTACGGATGTTCCTGGCATTTTGGCGGGTGAACATCTTTGGTGAAGCGGCTTACCGGATCAACTTTTTCATCCAGTTGTTTCAATCGCTGCTCAATCTGGGAATGACCCTCGGCGGTCTGGCGATAATTTTTAATTACACGAACCTGCTGGGAGGATGGCAGCCGGATGAAGTACTGGCGCTTGTCGGCGTTTATTTTCTTATCAGCGGCATAATTGGACTGCTGATCCGGCCGGGAATGGAAGATTTTATCGAGTCGGTACGTGACGGAACTTTCGATTTCGACCTGACCAAGCCGGTTGATGCTCAAGTACTGGTAAGTATGCAGCGGTTGGATATTTTCGAAATACAGAACATCCTGCTGGGTTTGGGCGTCCTGATCTATTCGCTGCTTCGCCTCGGAGCCGATATCGGAGCTTTGCAGGTCGCAGAATTTCTCCTTATGCTGGTTACAGGCGGAGTTGTCATATACAGCTACTTCATGATCCTTTCCACGTTATCTTTCTGGTTCGTGAGAGTAGAAAATATACTGGAAATCTTCCGCAGCATGTATGAAGCGGGTCGTTGGCCGGTAAGCCTGTATCCGGGCTGGCTCCGGTACGGATTGACCTTTATCGTTCCGATCGCGTTCGCCACTACCATCCCTGCCGAAGCTATTACCGGAAGACTTAACTGGCAGACATTGCTGCTATCAGTTGCCCTGGCTGTCGTGCTGTTCGTTTTTGCCCGTGTTTTCTGGAAGATAGGGCTTAAGCATTATTCCGGGGCATCCGCCTGAAACAGCAGGTCAAGACAGACGTCCGGGCTCTTCCATTTTAACCTCAGACACGTTTTTAAAAAACTTTTATTGCAAATGTTTTTCAGGCGTTACCGGAAATGTAATGTATTTGTTACGTTTCGGTTGTTTTTTTCATGATTATTTAACTACTTTTTATCTACAATTGGTTCAGGTGGTGACACGACAGGAGGTGGGTTTATGGTTGGCGCAATAAGGGAAATGAGTTACGAAGAGACTATTGAAGACATCAAAAATACCTGCGGTCGAATTCCCGGCTTCATGAACTTTTTGCCGAGAGAAAAGCTGGTGCGAGATTGGCCGTCGTGGAAAGGCGTTGGGGAGATAGACATTGAAAGAGCCAGTGGCCTGCTTTGCACCGATAACATGTTTGAATCGGATCTCTGATAGTCACAAAGAAAGCCGAGGTTCCGGCTTTCTAAGTACAGAAATTTGTTTGTGCTGAAACAAATATTGTTCCAGGACAAATAATTTGATGGACTGAACATCCCCATCATTCTCAAAACATGAGTTACAAAAATAAATACGGGAGAGTTAAGCATGGCTATAAAAGTTGAAGTGAAAACAGAAAAAGCAGAGGAAAGAAAAAACATGAGCGAAAAAAGCGAAAAAAAGGAAGACTTTTTCAAATCATGGAATGAGGGGTATGCGGCAGCCTCCAAGGTATGGGAGGATTCCTATTTGAGGCTCTACAAACCGTGGGTTGAATCCGCCGGCAAGATGTTTGAGAGGTCCACGCAAATCGTAAAAGACGCGACTCCCGTTGAATACAAAGAGTTTTTCGACGAATGGATGAAAACGTACCAGAATACCTTCGGTACTTTTACTACCTGGTCGACTCCGGAATCAAACCGGGAAGCATTGACTCAGTTTTTAGCCGGAGCCGAAAAATCGAGTAAGGTTTTTAAATCGTGGATAGAAGAGTTGGAAAAAGACGCCCGGAAAACTGCTGAAATACTGCAAAGCCCCCCCGATCAAAGCAAATACCAGCAAGGCTATGACATGTGGGTCAAATCGTATGACAAAATGATGGATGAAATGCTGTCTCTACCGGTCATGGAAAGCATGTCCGACGCTTTCGAAAGGTACACAGGAGTCCCCGACATATACTCGCGGACGTTTGTCCAGGTCATCAAACTTTGGCGGGATTCGTACACCAGGCTTTACCGGCCGTTGATCGACTCGATGAGGACGCTCGAGGTAAAGGCGGCTGATATTTCCCGCGGCAAAGGAAGTCCGGAAGCGTATAAGGAATTCTATACCCTGTGGACGAACACGTACCAGGACATGTACCGGCAGTACTTCCAATCGATGCAGCCTTCAAAAGAAGTATTCGAAAGTTTTTCCAAGGCGGCTGATCTATACCTGAGCACGTACAAGTCGTGGATAGAAGCACTGGAAAAGATGACGGAAAAGACAAAAGAATTAACGAAGCAAACCAGCGACCCCGGTGCCCAGAAGGAGTTCTACGACGTGTGGCTGAAGATGTATGAAAGAGCCTTTAATAATTTCTTCGAGAACATGCCGGCAATGGGGCCGATGAAAGAGATGATGGAGCCGGTGAAAATTGTCTCCAGGATGTATTCCGATACCCTGAACAACATGTCGAAAACCTGGTCGAGTTGGGCTTGATATGGACGATAAGAGAACAGAAAGGTCAGCTTTTGAATCGACCCAGGAAGTTTTCGGCTCCTGGCTGAAGACCTACGAAGAAACTTTCGGCAAGCTGCTCAAGGCGCCGACAGTAGGTCCTACGCGCGAAAAACTGGAAAAGACGATGCAGGGTGTCCCCTATTTCGCCAATTATTACGCGAGTTGGATGGATACCAATATTAATTTCCAAAGCGTAGCCGTGGAAGCTATGCGCAAAACGCAGGAAAAGGTCGCTGCCGAAAGTCCGGCGAATTACCGGGATTATTATGACATCTGGCTGGAAACTTATAGCGATACTTTCAAAGAATTTCTGAAATCGGGTCATTTCGCCGCCGACATCGGCAAGTTTGTATCCAATCTGATGGACGTCGAACAATTCAACAAAGAGATGCTCGAATCGAATTTTCTCAAACCTATGAATCTGCCGACGAAGAGTGAGATCGACGAAATTTATAAAGAAATTTACTTACTGAAGAAAAAGGTAAGGGAGTTGACTAAACAGGTGAAAGATCTCACCGCGGCAAAATAGGAGATTGGGAAGAGTATGATGAGCGAGCGTAGTTTGATAGAGGATGTTCGAAAATACCAGGTAGGCATGGAACTCATGCTGGAGCCTCCGGAGTATTCTGTTGCCACCACTCCTTCGGAGATAGTCTATACCGATGATAAGGTCAAGCTGATACACTATATTCCCACGGCTAAAAAACTGTTTCGCGTGCCGGTACTCGTCGTGTACGCCCTGGTGAACCGGTATTACATACTCGACCTTCAGCCCGATAAAAGCGTGGTCAGGAAACTCCTGGACGAAGGTTTCGATGTGTATATTCTCGACTGGGGTTATCCCTCGGGACCGGAAAGATATCTCACACTAGACGATTACATCAACGGGTATATTGATGACGCCGTAGACACCATCAGAGAACGGTCGAAGGTGGACAAGATCACCCTGATGGGCGTATGCCAGGGCGGAACTTTTTCCGTGATGTATACCGCTTTGCACCAGGAAAAGATAAAAAACCTGGTTACCCTTGTGGCGCCGGTGGATTTTGACACTGATAAGGGACTCCTTCACATATGGGCAAAAAATTTGAACGTAGATAAAATAGTCGACTATTACGGAATAGTCCCCGGTGATTTCCTGAATTCGGGGTTCCTGCTCACCGACCCGTTTCGCCTCATGTTCGACAAATATTTGAATCTGTTTGAAAAAATAGACTGCCGGCACATCGATGATGAAGAATGTACACTGAGCAACCGTGAGACAGTCAGGAACTTCCTCAGAATGGAGAAATGGATATTCGACAGCCCGGACCAGGGCGGAGAAACGTTCCGTCAATTCATCAAGGACTGCTATCAGAAAAATCTGCTGATCAAAAACCGGATGGAGATCGGCGGCAAGAAAATCAATCTAAAAAACATTTCGGCGCCTCTGCTCAACGTGATGGCAGAATACGACCACCTAGTACCAAATGATGCCAGTAAGCCGCTGAATGAAGCCGTTTCGAGCACTGACAAACAGACGCTGGTCTTCCCGACAGGACACATCGGCATCTTCGTGGGTTCAAAATCTCAAAAAGAAGTTTGTCCCAAGATTGCTGAATGGCTCAGACCCCGGTCGTCCTTAGAGGCAGCAGAGAAGAAGGAGGCAACCGGGTCGAGAAGGAAATTATCCGCACAAAGATCGCAGCACAAAGGAGCCGTAACATGAGACTCGGTAACAAAACGGCAATCATAACCGGGGGCGGAAGCGGCATCGGGCGCGAGACCGCCGTCCTGTTCGCAAAGGAAGGGGCGAAAGTGGTTGTCGGGGACGTCAATGAAGCGGGCGGACAGGAAACGGTCGCGGAGATCAAAGCCGCCGGCGGCGACGGTTTCTTTGGCAGATTGGATGTAACCGATAAAGCCCAGTCGCGGCAATTGGTCAAAGATACTCTTAGCAGGTACGGCAAGATCGACGTGTTGATCAACAATGCGGGGATTACTCAAGATGCATTTCTCACGAAAATGACTGATGAGCAGTGGGGAAAGGTCATCAACGTAAACCTTAGCGGCGTTTTTTTTTGCACACAGGCCGTTGCGGAAGTGATGATGGCACAGGGAAGCGGGGTAATCGTAAACGCATCTTCGATCGTCGGACTGAACGGGAATATCGGACAGGTCAATTACGCGGCGACTAAAGCGGGATTGATCGGGATGACGAAAACTCTAGCCAAGGAATTAGGGAGAAAAGGAGTGCGGGTCAACGCCGTAGCTCCGGGGTTTATCAAAACGCCCATGACCGCGGCGGTGCCCGACAAAATCCTGGAAATGATGAAAGAAAAAACGCCTTTGCTCAGGTTGGGGGTAGCAAAAGATATAGCTTATGCGTATTTGTACCTGGCTTCCGACGAAGCCAGCTTTGTGAACGGAGCAATACTATCCGTGGACGGCGGTCTAGTCATATAAAAAATACTTAATGGATGGGTGAGGGAATGAACAGCACTTTGGTTGATTTCAGGCAGAGCACGGCAACCGGCGAATTAGACCGGGCTTTCCAGGGGTTTGTGCCCCCGGGAAAGAAAAAGAACCTCGAAGGGAGGGTCGCGCTGGTCACGGGAGGTTCCCGGGGCATAGGCAAAGCCATCGCTTTGAAGCTGGCGGAAGAGGGTGCAGACGTTGTTATAAATTACCAATATACCAAAGATTATGCCGAGCAAGTATCGGGATTAATCGATCAGATAGCGATGCGAGACGATTTCGGGAAGCTGTCCGGAATGATAGACAATATGGAAAACGGCGACCAGGCCAGAGAAGTGTCGCGTTTGATCGATTCGATGGGGAAGCATTCGATGGCATGCCAGGCAAGCGTCGATGACATCGAACAAGTGAGCCGGATGCGGGACGAAATCCTGAAACAATTCGGTAGAATTGACATACTCGTCAACAACGCCGGTATAGTCAGGGACAAATCCTTTGCCAAAATGACGTCGGACATGTGGCGGGAAGTGTTGTCCGTCAACCTTGACGGTGCTTTCAACTGTACCAAATCCGTTATCGACGGCATGATGGAAAGGGGATTCGGCAGGATAGTCAACATGTCGTCAGTGATCGGAAGAATGGGAAACCGGGGGCAGGCTAATTACGCGGCGTCGAAGGCAGGCCTTATCGGTCTTACTCAATCCCTGGCCAAAGAGTTTGCCGGCAAAGGGATAACGGTAAATGCGGTGGCTCCGGGATTTATCGAGACCGACATGTTGAAGTCAGTGCCGAAGGAAATAATGGACAAAATCATCGCTCAAATACCTCTTGGCCGGCTCGGCAAACCTTCGGAGGTAGCGGAAGCGGTAGTGTATCTGGTTTCCAGAAGCGGCGATTATATAACCGGCCAGGTGATCGATATAAACGGGGGTCTTTATATCTAAAAGAAGAGACGGCAGCAAATTAGCCCATTTGTGGTTGTATTTGAAGTATGTCTACCAAAAACAGCGAAAGCATTGCCCAACGGTGGGAAGATATTTACCAGAGCACTTCTTTAAATGAATTGCCCTGGGAGGAGGGTAAACCCTCTACCCAACTCGTGGAACTTATCGAATCCGGAGCAGTGGAGAAAGGTGCCGCCCTCGATGTTTGCTGCGGATCGGGCAATAACGCTATTTTTCTTGCTGCCAAGGGGTTCTTTTGCTACGGGATCGATATATCGCCGACAGCAATAGGCTATGCCCGGGAAAAAGCGGCTGCGGAAGGGAAGAAATGCGATCTGATAACCGGGAATGTATTGCGGTTGCCGTACCTGGACAATACTTTTACCCTGGTTTTCGACCGGGGATGTTTTCACAGCATACAGCCGTCTGAAAGGCGGGCGTATGCCCATAGCATCTTTAGAGTTTTGAAACCGTCAGGGATGTGCCTGCTCGAGTGTTTCAGTGCCAAAGACCACGTTTACGGACCGCCTTACGGCTTCTCCGCTGAAGACATCGAGCACTATTTCTCAGAGTTGTTTAAAATTAACCATATCAAGGAGTTTTCGACGGGGAAAAACGGGGCAGACAGGCATTTTCTGGCAGTCTTCATGGAGAAGCCGCCTTATAAGGAAAAAACAGTAAAAGTACAATATCCTGTTGAAAGCAGAATTTACGGGATGATTTCCGTATAAATCAGCCTTGTTTTCCTCAGCCTTGTTTTCCTTGACAGGTTTACTATTGTGCCGTATAATCCTCAGATATGGTAAAAATAAGGCTGCGCCGCATTGGCGCGAAGAACCAACCCTCGTATCGGCTGGTTGTGGCCGATTCTCATTCTCCTCGCAACGGAGCTTTTATCAACATCATTGGTCACTACAATCCCCTAACTGAACCCTTCACTGTGGTCATCGATGAAGAAAAAGCACTCTACTGGCTCGGCAAAGGTGCTCAACCTACTGCTACTGCAGCCAGGTTGCTGGCGAAAGTCGGCGTCCTGGAGAAGTTCAAAACAGTCAAGGAGAAGGCATGAAAGAACTAGTAGAGTACATCGCCAAATCAATCGTCAATGATCCGGATAAAGTGGTGGTGACTGAGGAAACTAATGAGCAGGGAACTACGCTCAAGTTGCAGGTAGCTGATGAGGATAAGGGGCGGGTCATCGGGAAACAGGGCCGCATAGCGGAAGCAATGCGAACTTTGATCAGGGTCAAGGCAGCCAAGAACGGTACGCGTGCCACCCTCGAAATTATTTAATCGTGTTCTCCCCGTAAAATAAGTCCCGCCTAACGATTTACAAGATCGTATTTAAATCTCCTTTTCGTGTACGAAAGGGAGATTTTGTTTTGGGGAGCTATATCACCGGCGGCGGGCGTCGTTGTTTCCGCTGCCCTACCTTGAGTCTGACGAGAGCGCGCCGCAGCGAGGCTTCAGCGACAGCCAGATCCACACCCTTCGGCCGGCGTTGGAGTTCTTCGTGGGCACGCTGCTTGGCGTGTTCGGCGCGGGCAAGGTCGATTTCCTCAGCCCTTTCCGCGACGTCGGCCAGAACGATAATCCGGTCAGGTCTGACCTCGAAAAAACCGCCGGAAATGGCTATCGAAAACTCTTCTCCGGCCTTTCGGACGCGCAATTCACCGGTATGCAGGGTAGTCATCAACGGAGCGTGGTGAGGGAGGACGCCAAGCTGTCCTTCTATACCCGGAGCGATGACAGAATCAACGTCTTCCGAGAAGACGACACGCTCCGCCGTTACGATGTCGAGCCGAATCGACATTATGCGGCCGCTCCCATCTGCTTTGCCTGTTCTACTGCTTCCTCGATAGTACCGACCATATAAAAGGCCTGCTCGGGTAAAGCATCGTGTTTGCCTTCTAGAATCTCCTTGAAGCCGCGTACGGTATCTTCGATCTTCACATATCGTCCGGGACGGCCGGTGAACACTTCGCTGACAAACATGGGCTGTGACAGGAACCGCTGAATCTTGCGGGCACGGGAAACGGTCAATTTATCGTCCTCGCTAAGCTCTTCGATGCCGAGGATGGCGATAACGTCCTGGAGGTCCTTGTAACGTTGTAGAACCCGTTGTACTTCGCGGGCCACACGGTGATGCTCTTCGCCAACAACCAGGGGGTCGAGAATGCGGGATGAAGAAGTAAGGGGGTCAACCGCCGGATACAAGCCCTGCTCAACGAGAGCCCTTTCCAGGGCAATGACGGCGTCGAGGTGACCGAACGTAGTAGCCACGCCCGGATCGGTATAGTCGTCTGCCGGAACGTAGACTGCCTGGAAAGAAGTGATCGAGCCGTTCTTGGTGGAAGTGATCCTTTCTTCAAGTTCGCCGATCTCTGTTGCCAGAGTCGGCTGATAGCCCACCGCAGAGGGCATTCGTCCCAACAAAGCGGAGACTTCCATTCCGGCAAGAGTGTAGCGGTAGATATTATCGACGAAAAGCAGAACGTCCTGATGCTCGACGTCGCGGAAATACTCAGCCATCGTCAATCCGGTCAATCCCACCCTCAGGCGGACTGCCGGCGGCTCATTCATCTGGCCGAAAACCAGAACCGTTTTGTTGATAACGCCTGAACTCTTCATATCGTTCCACAAGTCGTTACCTTCGCGCGACCTTTCGCCGATACCGGTAAACACGGAAAAGCCGCCGTGCTCGGTGGCGATATTACGGATAAGCTCCATGATAATAACCGTCTTGCCGACGCCGGCGCCGCCGTAGGCGCCGACCTTACCGCCTTTGGCGAAGGGTGTGATCAAATCGATGACCTTAAGGCCTGTTTCCAGCATTTCGGTGGTTGATTCCTGCTCTTCCAGTGTCGGCAGAGCGCGGTGAATCGGCCAACTTTCGCCGCCTTTAACCTCGCCTAAACTGTCGAGAGGCTGGCCTAAAACGTTGAACAGACGGCCAAGAGACGGCCGGCCGACGGGAACGCTAACCGGTGCTCCCGTATCAACGGCTTCAATACCGCGCGCCATGCCTTCCGTGGGGGAAAAAGAAAGGCAGCGCACGCGGTTGTTCCCGATATGTCCCTGGACTTCAAGAAATGTACTGCCTTCGTTAGTTTTTAATTCGATTGCATTGTACAGTTCAGGTAGCTGGCCCGGCGGGAATTCGACGTCGACCACCGTGCCGATAACCTGAACGATACTACCTTTGGTTCCTTTTGCCATAAAAATACCTCCACTAGTCGGCTAATGCTGCAACTCCACCAGCGATGTCGAGAAGTTCCTTCGTAATAGATTCCTGACGGGCTTTGTTGTATTCGAGCGTCAAATCGTCCACTAATCCCTGCGCATTATCGGTGGCGCTGCGCATGGCTACCATGCGGGCGGACTGCTCGCTGGCGATCGCTTCAAGGACAGCGTGGTAAACCTCCATTTCAACGAAACGGGGTAAAAGTTCGGATAAGACCGTCGCCGGATCCGGTTCATAGATGTAATCAACGTTTTGTGACTGCGGTACCGCTGCCGGTTCGACCGGCAGCAGCGGTTGGACGACAGGCTTCTGGACCATGGTCGAAACGAATTGGGTGTAGGAAAGATAAACGGCATCTACGGTGCCGCTGGCATATTCATCGATAACGATTTTGGATATCGGTACGGTATCCAGGAAACGAGGGTAATCACCCATCCCGGTGAATACCGCTTTTATGTCTTGACCGGTGCGCTTCATAAAATCGGTTCCTTTACGGCCGACACAGATGAGGCCTGGCTTTGAGGATTGGCCCAGGATAAAATTCGCCGCACTGCGGTTTATGCTGGTAATCAAACCGCCGCACAGGCCTCGGTCGGGAGTAATGTGTACGATAATAGTACTTCCCGGGATGCGGCGCTGCAGCAGCGGATGCAGTGCTTGTTCCGTCTGGCGCAGCGCGGCGAGGTCGGCGATAACCTGGCGGATCTTTTCCGAGTACGGCCGTCCGGCCAAACCGCGCTCCTGAGTACGCCTCATTTTTGAGGTCGCGACCATTTCCATCGCCCTGGTAATCTTGGCGATGCTTTTTACGCTTTGGATCCGGCGGCGGATTAAACGAATTTCAGCCACAGACTATTTCCTCTTTCCTAGGCCGGCGTATAACCCTTCTTGAATTCCTGAATAGCTGATTTCAATAACTCTTCGGTCTCCGAAGAGAGGTCTGTTTTCTCGGTAATGGTCCGTTCGATTTCCGGATGGCTGGCACTCATGGACTGATGGAATGCAGCTTCGAATGCCGCGATCTGTTCGACGGGAACGTCGTCGACATAACCGTTAATAGCGGTGAAAAGGATCATTACCTGCTTCGCCATCGTCATCGGAGTGTACTGAAGCTGTTTCAAAACTTCGGTGATGCGACGCCCGCGCTCGAGTTGTGTCCTGGTCGCAGCATCGAGTTCGGAGGTGCCGAATTGGGCGAAGGCGGCCACATTACGGTACTGGGATAACTCCAGGCGCAATCTGCCGGCCACCTTTCTCATGGCTTTGGTCTGGGCACTGCCGCCGACGCGGGATACGGACAAACCAACGTTCAGCGCCGGTCTCTGGCCGGCATTGAACAAGTCGGCTTCCAAATATATCTGACCGTCGGTGATCGAGATAACGTTGGTAGGGATGTAGGCGGAAACATCTCCGGCCTGAGTTTCGATGATCGGCAATGCGGTTAATGAACCTCCGCCGAGTTCTTTAGACAATTTGGCGGCTCTTTCCAGCAAACGGCTGTGCAGGTAAAAAACGTCGCCCGGGTAAGCCTCCCTGCCCGGCGGACGGCGAAGCAGCAGAGAAAGCTGCCGATATGACCAGGCATGTTTGGAAAGGTCATCGTAAACGACCAGAGCATCTTTTCCCTGAGCCATAAACTCTTCACCGATCGCACAACCGGCGTACGGAGCCAGATATTGAAGAGCCACTGAATCAGCGGCGTTAGCTGCCACCACGACGGTATGTGCCATAGCGCCGTGCTGCTCGAGAGTAGCGACGAGACGGGCGACTTTCGAAGTCTTCTGACCGATGGCAACATAGATGCAGATCAGGTCGCCGCCTTTCTGGTTGATGATCGTATCGAGGCAGATAGCGGTTTTGCCGGTGGAGCGGTCGCCGATTATCAGTTCGCGCTGTCCGCGGCCGACGGGAATCATGGCGTCGATAGCCTTGATACCGGTCTGTACCGGTGTATTGACGGCGCTGCGCTGTGCCACGTTAGCGGCAATCTTTTCTATCGGGCGGGTCTTGTCGGTCCTGATGGCGCCTTTTCCGTCCAGCGGACGGCCGAGCGGGTCGACTACTCTACCGATAAGTTCGTTGCCGACGGGGACTTCGGCGATATGTCCGGTACACTGGACCTCATCGCCTTCTTTAATGGCCGAGTAATCGCCGACGATAACAGCAGCGACGCTGTCCTCTTCCAGGTTCATGGCGATTCCGGTAACGTCATTAGGGAAGCGAAGTAATTCATTATATTTCGCTGCCCTGAGTCCATGAATACGGGCGATGCCGTCACTGACTTCGATAACAGTACCGATATCAATCATACTCGAGGTAGGTCCGAACTGCTCGATCTGCTGTTTTATAACCGAAACAATATTTTGTCCTTTTGTTGCCATCAAATCACCGCCTTGTCCCGCTCAATTCTTTCTTTAAGGCCATTAACCGGCTGCGGGTGCTGCAATCGAGTAGTTTGTCACCGGCCCGGATAACTACCCCGCCTATAATTTTGGGGTCTATTTGATATTCTGCTACCACTTTTTTACCGATTATAGCTTCGAGATGTTTTACCAACCCGGCTTTCGTCTCCTCATCGAGAGCGATAGCGGTAACGACCACCGCCGGTTCGATCCCGTTATAGGAATCCAGCATCCGTTGATATTCTTCCTGAATATCGTTTACCAGGTGCAGCTTGTCCCGGCTGACAAGCAGATATACAAGTTTCAAAGTGGAAGGGCTGGCGCCAACCACGAATTGACCGAGGAGTTTTGACTTGTCCTCGAATGGCACTTTAGGATTTTTCAGTAGTGCCACCAGGTCAACGTTGTCGCCGAGACCGACTACCATAGCCAGGTCAGTACGCCATTTTTCCATATCCTGTTTCTCCAGGGCGATCTGGAAAATGGCCTGAGCGTAACGCTTTGCGTATGTCTTGGTTGTTGCCACTGTTTCTCCCGAGCCGGATTACTTTTCCTTACCCAGAGTCGTTATTTCATCGAGTGTTTTTTCGATAAGTTCGCGATGTGCTTTCTTATCCAGGGTTTTTTCGATAACCCGTTCCGCGGCCGTGATCGTTAATTCGGCAAATTCGCGGCGCAGCTCGCCGATGGCCTCATCACGCTCCTGTTGAATTTCGCCCCGGGCGCGATTGATAAGGGCTTCCCCATCCTGTCTTGCCTGATGCTGCGCCTGCACGCGAACCTCTTCGCCGGCCTTAACGGCCCTGGCGACGATTTCCTGTCCCTCTCTACTGGCAGCTTCGATCTTCTTTTTGCTGTCGTCCGCTGCCTGCGCTGCCTGCTGGCGGATGTACTCGGTTTGAGCGATGCTTTCTTTTACCTTGTGGGAGCGCTCATCGAGTATCTTCAATATCCGCTTGAAGGCGAAGAAATAGAGCAACGCGAAAAGGATGCCGAAATTGACGATCTGCGCTATCAACGTCGGCACGCTTATGCCTAAACCCGAAACAAGGCGATCCATTTATTCCCTCCTGCGGGCTACTATGCTGCTGCTGGGGCGGCCGCTGATAAAACCGCCATGACAACTAATCCGCCGACGATAAGGGTACCTAAAACTGCCCCGGCAATGATAACGCCAATCGACAAAGGTAAACCTTCTTGCATTGGTATCTCCTTATTCTGGAATTTATTGGACGACGATCGCTAAAATAATGCCGATGATAAGAACGTAGATGGCGACAGCCTCGGCTAACGCTCCGATCAGGATCATGTTCGTCAGGATCGGACCGCTGGCTTCAGGATTACGGGAAATACCCTGTAACGCTGCAAAGCCAATGAGGCCAAGTGCCAGTGCCGGCCCCAACATACCCAACCCCACCGCCAGTCCCACCGCCAACATTTTCATTACTTCCGGTGTCATTGCATACCTCCTTTTACTTTGCCAAAAGTTAATCGACTAATGATGTGCAGACTCTTCTTTGTGGCCTCCGTGCGAGGCAACTGCCGTCGTCAGGAAGATCAAAGTTAATGAAGCAAAGATCAACGCCTGGACGAACCCGACAAGCAACTCCAGGCCGTAGAAAGGCAGGGCAAAAAGCCAGGGCATCAGAAACACGGCGATGAGGAGCAGTATTTCACCGGCCGTCATATTGCCAAACAGACGGACGGTAAGGCTGACGACGCGGATTAGCTCACTGATGAACTCGATGAAGCCTACGAACAAATTAAGTATACCAAATATCAGACTGGACAGGGCTGACTTGATCTTGCCCTTTACCAGATACTTTCCGCTTTCGATAATGCCGCCGAGATTAAGGAATTTCTTCCCGTAGCTTATGCCTAAAGAGCGGAAACCGATAATTTCCACGAAGACAAATGACACTATTGCCAAGGCCAGCGGCGTATTGACGTCCGTATTCGCACCGCGAAGTAAATGGGTTTCGCCGCCGTCCGAGAAGTGTACTAATATCGAGCCGTAGCCTGGCAACAGGCTTAACCAGGCGTTAAAGGCGACGAAAAGGAAAATGGTTGCGACGATGGGGAAGAAGCGGCGTCCGTTCTTTTCTCCCGCTATGCTGCGGCAAAAATTAAGCAGCGCCTCGATGGCGAACTCGAGCAAGGCTTGCTTGCGACCGGGTACCAGTTGCATTTTCCGTGTTACGGCCCAGCAAAACACGCCAAGGACGACGATGGTTACCCATGTGGCCACGATGCTGTTGGTGATAGGGAACCCGAAAAGATGGAAAACGATTGTTGCCGGGAGTTCCACCTCCGGTTTTTCGACGATAAACAACTTCGGAAGTTTCAGCGCGTTCCCGCCCAGCGGACCGGTAGCAAGGCTGGCAATGGAAAGAAGTAAAAGTGTAATTCCGAGAATGATGGCTACCGGGAGAGAACAACCCATAAGGCGTTTTTTCGCCACTAGTTCTTTCCCCCGTTTCGTTTTTGATTTATGTAGGGCAATATCATTTTGTACAAGCCGTAAAAGGCAGCAATAATACCCAAAAGCGTTCCAATGATGACCAATAAAGGTTTAGTGTGCAGTTTATTGTCCAGCCAAAGGCCGCCAGCAACGCCCAAGACAATACAGATACCGACGTACCATCCGATGCCCAGCAACCGTAAGGCTAATTCCATCCGGTTCATTCCGGTATCCTACTGCCTGTTTCAAAACCTCCGGGTCATTAAAAAGCCCTAGTTTTTTAGGCCTAGGGCTTTTGATCAGCCAACAGATTTTAATGCAAAAAACAGATAAATGCAAGAGGTATTTTTATACTTTTGCACTACCATTATGATTTGCGTTTGCCGAAGTCATCGAGATCAAGAGTATCTATAAAGTCACGGAAAGCAGACATCTTTTTCAATTCTTCATCCGTTACTTTATCTTTACCTTCGATGACATTTTTTTCATCGAGCGGTTTGCCTTCTCGATCCAGCAGGATGCCGGCTTTGTCCATTACCGACTCGTCGACGTAAATGGGTACCTCGACCCTGACGGCAAGCGCCAGGGCATCGCTGGGACGGGAATCGACTTCGATCTGCCCCCCATCGACACTCAACAGGATCTTGGCATAAAAGACGTCGTTCTTCAGGTCGTATACCATGATGGAATTGACCTTGGCACCGAGGGCATCGATCGTAGAGCGCAGCAGGTCGTGGGTAAGAGGACGCTCGAGCTTAACACCCTGAAGTTTTGCGGCAATGGCGTCGGCCTCTGCCGGCCCGATCCAGATGGGCAGGTAGCGGTCGGCCGTTTTTTCTCGAAGAATAACAACGCGCTGATAATTCATCAGACTCACGCGGATACTATCAATCGCCACCTCGATCATGTTCAACCTCCCTCGCTGAATAAAGTGTAATTCTACTCCTCGAGCATACCACTGTCAAATAAAAATCACTTCCAGCAGCCTCTCATAAACCGGCCGTCGATAGATACAATTCGATCGGCAACCTCCCGGAGCGGAACAGAGGTGCTCTCCTTGCCGAAAAGGGCTACTTCAACGTTCTTGCCATTGTCCTTTACCGCCTGGAGAGCGCCGGTATAATCGCCGTCTTCAGAGACCAGGATGGCGATGTCATAGTTGTTCTTGAAGGAGTGAGTCAGCATGTCGGTGGTCAACATGATATCCACCCCCTTTTCATAAGGTGGGGAACTGGGCCAGTTGGAATAGACGAGCCTTCCCAGCCGCAACTCGAGATAGGGTATCATCTTGACGCTGTTGAAGAAGGCCATTTGGCTCTGGTAGCGTTCCGGTTCTTCTCTCCGCCCCACCGGGGCGTTGTAGTAGTAAATCCTTACCAGTCGGCGCTTTTCCAGGAGCTTGTCGCAGAACTTGTGCAGGTCGATGTCCGTTCTGTGGAAATTGTCCTTAAGGGAATGGTACATGTTGCTGCCGTCGATGAAGATCATGACACGGTCGTTTCTATATACCATGGGTCACCTTCCAATAATAATTAAACAACAAACTGTCATTCCGTGCTTGACACGGAATCCAGCGAATCCCGCCAGCTTTTACCAGAGGTTAGAAGCATGAGTAAGTGACTGATTCGTCTTTCCTGGCTTTGGCGAAAGCGATATCTTCTTTAAGCGAGTTCACGGTGAATTCATCCAAGTTAAGTTGCTTAGCTTTTTTGACTGCTTTTTTCAAAACGTTGACTGGAACATCAACTTCACCGCTGCCATAGCTATTAAGATAGGAATAAAATCCAGCTTCTGATTCCGATTCGATGAAGTTTACCAGCTTTTGATCATGGGAAACGTTGAAGCTGGGGTCAGCAAGCAAGACGCGAACAACACGATATGCTCTAACGCTCATGGGCATTCACTGTGCTTACGCTGTGTCTTTTATTAAAACAACAACTATTCTGCAAACGCAACGGAAACGTCCAACGGGTATGCCAGGAAAGTTGGAATTTCATTTTTAATAACATGATAAATCAATTCAAACGAGCCGCTGTTTTTTAGCATATAGGCGGCAAATATCGTCCGGTGAAATTCTAAATTTGGTGCCGTGATTGCGAAGCCCTTTGCTACCGGGCTTCATTTCTCGGGCATCAAAATCTATCTTAATTATCCCGCGAGTAACTTCAAACATGAACGCAGAAAACTGTAAATCTTCGTAACAGTCTGCTCGAATGTAGGTTGCGTTCTGGCCTTTACAGGTTCCCAGAACCGCTATTAATCGGCGTAGTTTTCCTACTGCGGCATTGAGAATATCGTCGTGAGTCCAGTGAGGAACGACCCCTTTCCCTCCCAAGTGATGTATAAATATTTGGTCGCCATGTGTGTCTACTTTAAAGCGGTCAGATTTGCCGGCAATAGTGTGCCGGAAACTCATGCGACCTTGTTTATCTTTCCAACCCCAATTGGTTACCATGTAATGAATTGCATCTGCTGGTTGCGGCTCTTTGTGGAAAAGGGTCAACAGATTGGTTTTAGTAGTGTAATATTTTACTTCCCATCCGACAGAATCCGGGACGTCTTTATTTCCGGAGGTGAGACCTAACAAATCTTCGAGGTAAGTTCCGGGGGCTCCAGTTCCCTTGTATTTCGCTGGCATTTTATAAGAGCCATGCTTTATTATTGCAAGCATACGGGAAAACAGTTCGTTTTTGGTCTTCGGTGGTTCTGGCATATTTAAATTATCAATTATTTTCTTGCAGCCTGAATTCTTTCTGTGGCAAGTTTACAATAATCTTTTGATATGTCTATACCTACCCAATTCCGGTTTAAAGCTTCTGCTGCAATGGCCGTTGACCCTGATCCTAAAAACGGGTCAAGAATGACTTGTGCGGTAGTTGACTCGATACATCTTCGTGCTAATTCAATAGGGAAAGGTGCGGGGTGAGGGTTGTTGTAGTCCTGAGGTATTTCCCAAACGTCTCCCAGGCCATTAGCTCTGGGAGCCAGTTTGAAATCAGGCTTACAAATTAAATAAATAACTTCGTAAGTTGGTACAAAATAACCTGGGTTGAAATTAAACCCGCCGGCTCTTCGCCAAACAATTATTTGGCGAACCGGAAAATCGCTGACAATATCACGTCGGTCTTGAAGTAACCCATTTTGAACCCGCCATTTATGATTGTAAAAAATTGCTCCGTTCTCGGGAAGGAGGCGCATCATGGCTGTAAGACATCTGCGCTGCCAAGCAACGTATTCCCCGTACGGCATCGCGTCATCGCTGTCGGTATAACCTTTTAGCAGAGCAGCGTTTTCCCATTTACCTCCGCTACCATTTTTCAACCCGTTACCCGTGCTATTCCGAAGGTTATACGGTGGTGACGTGACAATAATATCAATTGAACCGGCTGGAATTTGATTCATAATAGTGACGCAATCGCCGCAATGTATTCGATTCAGCCAGGGCGTGGCAGAGCATTCTGTGGTCCTATTTTCCGTTTCAGAGAGAATAGCGTCCAAATGGGGATCGACGGTTCTTTGGTTAAGCAATTTAATATTTTCCTTTTAGTAAAATCGAGGCGGTATTTAGACCATTTGTTCTAATGCTACACGTAACCGTGTAAATTGTCAATACCCTCTGGATTCCGTATCAAGTACGGAATGACAAATACCTTTTAGCATCTGGTAAATCCGCATGCCCGGCACTTGAAACAGCCTTCTTCGTAGGCGAGGAGGCTGCCGCAATCCGGACACTGCCCGGCGATATTTTTCACCGGCCCGCTGCTGACGGGTTTGGCGGGCGCATCGGCAACCAGGGCGGGGGCTTCGCCGTTAATCTGCTTTTCCAGCACGGAGGCAATGGCGTCGCCGCAGGATAATACCGCCTTGCCTTCTTCCCAGGCTATCGAAGGGCAACGAATGCCCTTAAGTTGTTTCACGATGGCGGCGATCTCAATGCCGGAGCGAAGGGCGAGGGAAACCAGCCGGCTGATCGCTTCGAGCTGAGCGGAAGCACAACCCCCGGCTTTCCCCAGCGTGGAGAAGACTTCGC
>JAUSGV010000150.1 GCA_030648675.1 Dehalococcoidales bacterium | reverse complement strand
TTGCGAGACTAGTGTGTTTGAAACCCTATTATTTTGAATTACGGTCGGCCCGTTGCAGCCTGGCGATGACCAGGAATGTGATCAGCAAGCCGCTAACAAGGAGACCGGCCACAGTTATATCTACCAAAGACCAATCGATCGGTGTCCCCGGCACCGACACCACGGCATCTGTTATTCGGAACTCCCCGGTGACTCCGGCGACACTTACCTGATGTTTGCCGGGAGCCAGATCGGCGACTTCGAATGTCAGCGTCGATATACTATTCGGCTCCATACTGACGTCTTTAACCGCCCTTACCACTCCGTCAATTATCAGGTGCATCTCATAGGTCCCGGCCGTCGCTCCGTCATTAGCGATTTCGACGATGATCGCGATGGTCTGGCCCGGCCTGGCCTGTCCGGGATTGATCTGAAGCCCGGCAACTCTAAAGTGCGGCGGCAGCGGTGCTTCCGGTAAAACCTCAGCCGCCAACCCGAAATATGACGCGTGATAGGCGGTAGCTTTGACTTTGCCGGACTCGAATATCGCACCGGGAGGTGAAGCCAGCTTTATAAGCTTTCCGTCTTTAACGAAATTCACCACAAAAGGCGTAAGAGCATTTTCCGGGAGGCCTTTCGGATCGTACGCCAAAGTCAACGTGACGTACGGTTCGAAATTGACACGTGATACTCGTTTACCGTTGCGGTACCCGACGATGGTATAAATGGGACCGACCGGCACTGTGCCGGATGGTATTGAGACCAGTTCCTGCATACTTTGGTTAACAACCGCAAGTTCGAATGTGTCAATCGCAATTCCATCGGGATCGGTCACCCGCGTTCCTTTTGCGATATCGATTACAAAATTGCCGGCTTTATCGGATAATTTCGCCGTCTGCTGTACTATCCCGCTCGCGTCCGTTTTCAACGCGTACGGCGAATTAATCATGAGTATCGACAGCCCTCCCTCGGGCATCACCGGCGCCGTCGCAGGAGGAATCTCCAGAGCCGGAGCAATTGGAGGCACCACGGTAGGCAGCGAAGGTGGCGGCGGAATCACCGGCGTCGGTTTTGGCGTTACCGGCGGCTCTTCAGGCACAGGGGTTGCCGGTGGAGTCGGTGGGGGTGTGACCGGTGGGTTATCCGGTACCTGTGTTACCGGCGGATTTTGCGGCGTAGGCGGGGCGGGATTCATCGGCTCATTCTCAGCCGGAGGCTCCGGAGGCGGCAGTTCCTCAAGCATATAATTTAGCGTGAATGAAGTGCCTTTCCCCTGCACATTGTTACCGGTTTGTGCCGGCAGTTCCCACCTCCAGGTCATGTTTATCGTTTCACCGGCCCGAAGCGGGTTGACCCTGACATAATATGGGCCGGTAGACGTTCGAGGGTAATTCGTGACGGGAGCCGGTAAAGCGACATTTGCTTCCAATCCTCGAGAAGATGCGTTTAGCCGTAGATAATCGGCGAGCTCACCGGTCAAACCGGCATATTTCGGATCGGCTCCTGATATTCTTGTATTGACCAGGTCGCTTATCCATATAGTTATCATCCCATCCGACGTTCCCGCGTTTCGAAGGGACACGATCTTGGTTCCGTAGTCGCCCGGCTTAATGTTGGCGAAATTCCAGGCTGTAGCGCCTTCGCCGCCTAAAATAAGGTCGATAGGCGGCGGAGGCGCGGCTTGCACCGGCACATAACTCGCCAATACCAACGCTATTCCAGCCGCCATCGAAACGGCGGCTTTGAGGCTCCATTTGCCCGCTACCTTATTCTTGATCATGACGCTTAACCACTACGTCCCGTAAAATCTTGAATCTTTAATCCGTAATCTTTTATCTTTCATTTTTTTTTATTTTGTATTTTTTATCTTTGCTCTTTTATCTTTGGTCTTTGGTTTTTGGTCTTTTATCTTTCCCGCCAGCTCGTACGCTAAACTCTTAAGACACCATAGCGCGATGAAAATCCCCGGGAAAACTAGAAAAACGAATAAGCCGGAAGTGGTCTGCAAAAATAGTACCGCGTAACCTAAAAGAGGTACATGAAATGCAAGCTCACCGACCAGATTCCCGGCGGGAACCGTGAACGGATCGGGGCTTTCGTTTGCATCACCTTTGGTCTGAAAAGCAAGGGATGGATTTGTTTCAATACCGATTACCCGGTGGCTGATTAGGTTTTGCCTTTTGTCCAACGAACGAAAGATGATAATGTCGTTAATTTTCACTGTTTCCACGGCTGCAGGCCGCGTTATTACCATGTCGCCGGTGTTCAATTGCGGCGCCATGCTGCCGGAGCGAAGTCCATCTACACGCCAGCCGAAATGCGGGGTCATATAAATGGCAAAGGCGGAAAGCATGAGCAGGAACATCAGCGATACGCCTGTTATCTTTAAAACGCGAAAAACCGCTGATTTATTGCGGCCCATAGTAATACGTCCTGGCTTCGTTTAATAACGGAGTTTTTGTTAAATCAGCAGTACTCAAAGTAACCCGCCATTGCTGGTATCTTCCGGAAGGAAGACTGGAGAGCACCGGTGAAGTCCCGCCGATCGATGTCCAGACCGGGGTCGCATCCGTTTTCATGAATGAAGTGTCCGACGCCCTGACCTCAAAGGTA
>JAUSGV010000145.1 GCA_030648675.1 Dehalococcoidales bacterium | reverse complement strand
TTTTAAGGCTGTGTTATAATCAAATCAGGCCCCGTTGTCATGCCCACGATCGGGAAATCTAGGGGACTTTTTATTAAACGATTTCTGGATTCCGTGCTCCGATTACATGCGGAGACTTCGTCCTGCACGCAGAAGTGCGTTACGGCACGCAGGCGTATCGAGCACGGAATGGCAGAATACATAGGAGTACAAATGACTGTCCAACACGTCCCCGGGAAAAAAGTTGGCGATATTATGCTTTATGCCCTCAGCACCTGCGGCTGGTGCCGCAAGACCAGGGACCTTCTGCAGGAACTGGGCGTCGATTATTCTTACGAATACGTCGACCTCCTTCAGTGTCCCAGAAGACAAGAAGTCTTGAAAACCATCGCACGCTGGAACCAGAGCGGTTCTTTCCCTACCATTGTACTCAACAACAAGAAATGCATCGTCGGGTACAACCCTGACGCTATAAAGCAGGAGCTTGCCGGTGGCTGAAATCCAGATACCCCAGGAGACGATCGACCGCGTCTACGACAAGTTGAACCGCGAAGCGATCGGCGGCGGATATCGCCTGAATCCCGACGTAGAATTCACCAAGAGCCTTATCAAGGGCATCCTGACCAACGAAGCCCGCTACGGCTACTGGAATTGTCCCTGCCGCCTGGCATCAGGCAATAAAGAGGAAGACCTCGATATAATTTGTCCCTGCGATTACCGTGACCCCGACCTCGGCGAATACGGCTGCTGCTACTGTGCTTTATACGTATCCGAGGCTGCCTTGAAGGGGGGAAAGGAGATCGGCAGTATTCCGGAAAGAAGACCGCCGGCGGCGGAAAGGAAGAAAGCAGCCGAAGCCGCCGCAGCAGCACAAACGAAAGCCAGTTTGAGCAATTTATCTCAACCGGTATGGCGCTGCAAGGTCTGCGGCTATCTGTGTGCCCGCGGCGAACCACCGGAAATTTGTCCGATATGCAAGGCAAAGAAAGAGCGATTCGAAAGATTTATTTAGATCCTAACGAGCCCTCAAGCAGGCTTTGCACCGCATATTGTCATTCCGGCGAAAGCCGGAATCCAGGCTAATATTTTAGGTATGATTTCTGGATTCCGTATCAAGTACGGAATGACAGAATTCTTAAACGGCGAACTCTTATCGATCACAGATTTTTACACCCGCAAATGCCTGTTTATCAATTCTGCCACGCTCTCAGCTCCGGCTTCCACCAATCCCATACCTTGTTCCCCCACGCATTTATCCTTTCTCGGTAATTCTCTTCAGTCAGCCCATTGACCACGTCGGCAACGATCACCACAGCTTTTCCTTTTGGGACAACAAAACGCGGCCAATCGCGGCGGGTTTTAGCCAGTGCCATATGGGCAAACTGGACTTCGTCGTAAAGCTGCCGGCAGGCAGCAGAAGCATTGTTTCGTTCGTCAATTGACCATTCCCAAACGGGAAACTTAAAACAAACCATACCGTCGAAAGACGGTATCCAGATGCCCTCTATTTTTACTCGTTTAGCGTCATTTGAGCAGGAACGAAAATAACATACTGGATTCCGGATCGAGTCCGGAATGACAACTCTCTTTGGGAGTTGTCACTTTTCCAGCATCCGCTTCATCGGCGTCCAGTAAAAATCTTTCCAGCCTTGTGAAACCTCTTCTAATTGAACTTCGGGCACGCCAATCTGCGTGAACGTGAGCTTCGTGCCTTTCTCGATTTCCTTCAATACGAGGGTGACTGTTGAATAGTGCCCGGACGGCCAATCGCTCGCCCGCCAGGTTTGTACGATCTTCTTATCGGGAACCAGCTCCAGGTTGGTGCCTTCGCTGTAACCGTCGAAAGCGGTGAATTTGCCGCCGACTTCCCGGCTTATCCGTGCTTTGCTCCCGGTGAATTTGGCATGTTTCGCCGAATCCATCAACGCTTCGTATACCTCATGCGGAGGTACTTTGAAAGTCGCTGTTTGCTTTATCGTCTTCTTTTCCATGATTTCCTTGGCAATATCAGTTCTATCCTTCGTAGGCAATAACCGCAAAATTATCACCGGTTTTGACCAGTAAAACACGGTTCGCCGGCGAAGCTTCGATCTCCGCGGCAATGCGGTTGAGTTCCTCATCCGTCAATATGCCGTCCTCGCCTGTTCCCGCCCGCAACATAGTGGTTATGCGGTAACCCAATCTCTTTTCGAACTTTTCCGAGGTCGTCCCGCCCCGGTCGTAAGTCAGAAGCGTTACCTTACGCCGTGCCGCCAGGGCTTCCGACCCCCGTTTCTGGTCGATGCGAATAATACGAAGGTGGTACCACAGCCATGGGCCGGCGACCAACAGCGTTTGAATACTCCACCGCGATTCCCGAATGATCGTATCCGCATGTGCCTGCAAAATACCGTTAAGTATCTGGTAAACGATGTTGACAAGATCGGCAATTAGTGTGCCGATGGACAGCACTACCACAGCGTAAAGGAAGATGCGGCGCGACGTCGCCCGCCATTCTTCGATGCCTCCCGCCTCAATACGCTTGAGCACGCCACCCCAGTAGTACAACCACAAAGGTGTGCCTACGATCAGCAAAGCCAGGCTAAGGCCGAGCAGCCCTTGCCACCACGTCGTTCCGGCGATGATTATCTGGCCGGTGATACCTATCAACAAATTGATGATCAGGCCGAAAAGCAGAATGATTCCCGCCGACATCGTGCTCAGCCCGATGAACGACATCAGATAGTGATGTATGCGCTCTGCGGACTCGCGGCGTTCGGTGATCCGGGAGCTTTCTTCTTTTGCCAGCCGCTGATGATATCCCCAGATAGCCGTGCCGATCAAAATTGTCGGTATCGCCCAGCCGATAAAACTGAAGTAGCTGCCGGGTGGTACGGTAACACCCCCGATGGCGAAGGTAACCAGCCTCTGAACCGTTACCGTCGCCGCAACGAGAGCGGCAATAGCCCCGCCGCTGACCGTCAGCAGGTAAAAGTAAACCTGCCGCAGCACCGAATCGTAATCATCCTTCGCCATGCGGAACCAGTGGAAATACCATACCCCCCCGCCGGTGATGATATTCGCCACCGCCATTTGCGTCGCACCGTTCCAGAAACCGGCTTCGACCAGCGATGGGCTAAAAAACGGTAGCGACAGCACGCCGGCATTGATAAATTGGGCTACAGACGTCGCGAACGATACCAGTCCGTAAGTACTCAGGATGTACATGTACCAGCGGCGCAGTGTTCCGGCTGCGGGTGATGGATGACCTTCCTTTTCCGCGACCTTCCAGTGATACAGCCAGATAAGAAACGCGACGATCGCGGCTGCCAATGCTCCCGATTGGAACTCAACGGCAATCGCGCCGCCGAGAAGCCATCGTAAAGTCTCGGATGTCCCGCTAACGGCAGTCAATGATGCTACGACGAGGACAAGATTGAGGTAAAACTTGCGTAAAGCGCTGCCGGTTTCTTCGACGTCACCGGCGGTACGCTGCTGCACGGCACGCCAGAAAAAATACCACAACGGCGCCCCGATTGCCAACATGGCCAAACCGAGGCTTAATTGTCCCGCGCTGAATTCCTGCCCACCCACCTGGTCAACCCGGCTCCTGACGGTGAGGTCGAGGATAAGCGAAATAAGCTGACCGGCACCACCAGCCGTCACGCCCAGCGAAATGGCCGTTATCAGATAGAGATATAGCCGACGTGTCGCGCTCATTTTTACCTCCCTAATAAATCCAGTAGACGGGTGGCCGTTGGGTTATGTACCACGTCCCGTTTATCTTCGTGAGATTGAAAAACACCGTTTGCGAGTTTACCGGATTACCGAACGGCCCCTGCGGCTGCAGCCTGTCCACAATAACCTCTACGATAGACGTATTTTCGGTTGTCGTTGTTTTCCCAAGGGTAGCCCGCCAGGACGAGGTGGGATAACCCGTAGGACGTACCGGGTAAGGCATCAGCTCTTGATAGGTGAGCGTTTTGCCGTTCTCCACCACCTGCGTATAGCTATAAGCCTTCTGATAATCGCCGGTCTGCACCGCTTGCAGGAAACGCTGCACTACCCCTTCGGGCGTATTTTCCGGGTACGTGGTCACATGCCGGTCGCTGAAGATGACCAGCACTATCGTCAATACGACCAGCACGGCCAGGCCTATACCGAACCCAGTTAAAAACCTGTTAGAGGACTTCATAGGGCACCTCTCTATGTTTCAAAATTCGTCCCGTAAGTTCAAGACATATCTCAAAATTAACTATACAACAAGAGCAAAACAAATTCTACGTGCCGCAGTCTCGCCGGATAAGCCGGACTGACACCATTTTTGGCTTAATGCTATGATGAAAACTAGTTCATCACATTTTTACAACAAAATAGCCGGGCAGGAGATGGCAATGCCGACACTAATTCTTAATAAAAAGCAGGTTCTCGATCTCCTCAAGATGTCCGAGGTGATTACCGTTGTCGAGCAGGCGTTCCGGGATTTGGCGGCAGGCAACAGCAGCATGCCGCCCAAAGCATACCTTTCCGTCGAGAAAGGCGACTTCCGGGCGATGCCGGCGGCTTTGCCGGGAGCGGCCGGTTTGAAGTGGGTGAGCGTACATCCCGACAATCCGGCACACGGCTTACCGACAGTAATGGCAGTCCTGATCTATAACGATCCCCAAACGGGCTTTCCCCTGGCGATAATGGATGCTACGGAAATTACCGCTTACCGCACGGGTGCCACTGCCGCCATCGCCGCGAAATATCTGGCCAGGGAAGATTCACAAACACTGGGCATCATCGGTGCCGGACGCCAGGCTTACACCCAGTTAGAGGCACACGCGGAACTGTTCGACCTTAAAACTATTAAAATATACGATCTTTCCCCGGAAGCCGCCCGCAAATTGATTAGTTCCTTTCCCCGCCTGCCGCTGATCGAGGCATCTCTTCAGGAAACGGCCGGCTGCGATATCGTTTGTGCCTTGGCTCCGACCCGCGAACCGTTCATCAAAAGGGAATGGATTGTTCCCGGGGCTCACATCAACGCCGTCGGTGCCGACGCCAAGGGAAAAGAGGAACTGGACCCGGCGATATTGAAAAACGCGGTTGTCGTCGTGGACGACGTGAGGCAGGCCAGTTCCGCCGGAGAAATAAACGTCCCTGTCGCCAAAGGGATTTACTCCGTAAACGAAATCTACGGCAACCTCGCCGAGATAATCTCGGGGAAAAAGCCCGGGCGAAAAGACCGGCAAGCAATTACCGTCTTCGATTCCACCGGCCTGGCTATTGAAGACGTCGCTGTGGCCAAACTGCTCTACGACAAGGCCGCCGCGACAGGTGTCTACCCGTCGGTCGACTTTGTCGTATAACCCGAAGGTAAGCTATTTCCGGTTTCGCTTGATCAGAAAACCGAATACGGTAGCGATCACCAGCACGACGAGAGCGGTTCCCGCCAGTGACGCCGGGATATTCAGCCATCCCAGACCCAGTATCGCTGCCACGAGGAAAAGAACGACCGTTATCAGCCCCCACACCCACGCGCTGAGGATGAGCAGGCTGAAAAGAGTCTGAATAAACGAGTCTTTGTCGAACAAGCTCTTAACGACCAGGGTCAAAGGTACGGCAATGAAATTGAGCACCCTGCCCAGCCATTTGTCGATAAGAGCAGTCACTTTGCTGGCCTTGCTCCGTTCCTTCAAATCGAACCTGAGCATGTCCCTGATAGAAACGATCGAATCGAGGATCAGCCTGAACCTGGTCGCGGTATCGATATCTTTCAGGCTCTCGGCGCCGATGTCGTATTTTTCCAACATGTACCGCTTGTAATCTTCTCCCGGCGCGACCGCCTTTTTCGACAGATCGTTATCAGTCGCCAGTATCTCTCTAGCCACCTTGTCCAGAGCGGTGTTTACATCCAGCTTGCCGTTCCCCTTGTTGCCTAGCGTTCTGACGATCAGCTCCGCAGCATCGAGTCGCCCCCACATGATGTCGTTCGTACGCCATTCCTTCTTCAGAAATCCGCCGAAGTGGAAGAGAGTGTCCCCGGCCAGCTTCCGGCTTGAATCGGAACAAATAAAGGTAGCGTCTTTGGGGCTGACGCGAACGATATCGATATTGGTGCGCTCCCCGAGATTGCCGATAACCTCAACCGGGTGGATGAACATATCCCGGAATTCGAATTGAGTGTATATCCGCTCGAAAGGCGGGTAGTCGATTAGTGTACGGCTCGACGGTAATTCCGCTTTTACGAATTCATCCAGCTCTCTTGCCAGTGCTTTTCCTTTTTCCGTGAGGTCATCGTATTCTTTTTGCAGTCCCCGGCAGTCTTCACCCGAATAACTCATCATTTTGACTAAAAGGTCGTAAATATTATCCGCCAGCAGGATGGGGTTCAAGTTCTGCACTGACGTTTCCAGCTTTATTTTTTCGAGGTCGGCCTCGAACCACCCTCTCGGTGCCCCACAGCCGTTATTCCAGGTACGCTTTTCCACGGTCCGGTTTTGTTCCTGAAGCTCCGATATGCGTATCATGAAAGAGTCAATACGGCGCCGGTTTGCCTCACCGAGCCCGTTAGTGTCATACAGAGATTCGACTATCTCCGCGAGTCGGGAAAGCCGGCGGAATCGGTAAGGGGAATCAAACGCCCCGAGAACGTCTTTCAGCCTCGGTTCTCCTTCCCCGGGAGGTTGCCACTCCCGACTCTCCGCCTCGCCGGCCAGCTTTTGAAACGCTTTCCGGAAAGCATCTTTTATGGGCTTGCAAGTATCGGAGTTTACGTCTGCGCACCCCAGGCCTGATTCCAGAAACAATTCCTGCAGACGGGTGTTCAGTTGCCCGACTTTGAGTTGCTGGTAACCCTTAAACACTAATTGCCCTTCGAGGAACGTGCGATATCCCTTGTCGTCCAGGCCTGTCATCGTCTGTCCGGCAGTTTTGATGATCCGCTCGGTCCCGTCCATGATACCCTTGAAATCCTCGATTCTCCGGTTTCTGTCCTTTATATTTCGCATATCGTTGGTAATGCTCTGGTACGAGGGAATACCGACAACGCTCTTACTCATGACCTCCCAGAAGCCCGGTTCGGCGTTATTCTTTTTCGTTTTTACGTACGTCTCGGGGTCCGGTTCGACGTAAAACAACAACCGCTCTACTTTACCGAGGGGATCGCGGCGGAAAATTGTAGCGATAGTGTCTGAGAAAGGTTTGTTATTAAGCACGCCGCCGTCGGTGAGAAAAACAGCCGGATTATCGTCGGATTTGAGCAGGTCTTCGTAAACTCCGTCTCCTTTGTCCAGCTCGACGGGACGGAAAGCCCACGGAAACGCTGACGTCGCCCGGCAAACTTTGACTAGCGTGGGGTTCTTGTCCGCGGTGAAGTCACTTTTATCCGTGCCCAATTCCTTGTTCGATTCCAGGTAAGCCTTCCTTCGGAACTTGAGCCGGAACATCCGGCGGTATTCTTTCGATTCGATGGGTTTGTTGAAAGCCGTAACGCCCAGTTCTCTGCCGCTGACTACTCTTCCATGAAGGTCTGTCGAAGAAACGTACAGGTCGAGGGCGTTAAGGGAAGGACAGGACGAATTTGCCTTGATGTCCATCAGCTGGAAAGCCCGGGCTAACTGTTCTTCGAAGAACTCTTCGTCGAGCAGTGCTGCCATTTCCGGACGGCCCGGTTTCATGAGTGCAGACAGATCTCCTGCTTCCAGCCACAGATTGCGCAGCATCCCGAAATCTTCGCTGGATAAACCGCAGGTCAAACCTTTCGCCAGCAAAACGCCGTTGATGCCGCCGGCCGAAGTCCCGGAAATTATGTCGACAACGATTTTGGTGTCGGCATCTCTGAGCAGACTGGAGTAGACGTTATCCTCATGTTCCCACGCCCGCATCACCCGCAGAAATTCCAGAGCGACTCCAAAAATATAGATCGCTAACGAAACTCCGCCGTAAAGGACCAGTCCGATGCGGATTTCGTTAGCGGGTGCTGGTTTACCAATGTTGGCAGCGCTCATAAGCTCCTCCTTATCCGGAATCAATATGCCAGTCGGGCAAGTTACCGTTCAGTATTATAGCAATTCGAACGCTGTTCACAGGGCGCCGAAAGTATCCTGAAAGGCAACAAAAGTATCTTCCGCTGCTGTGTTTTTAACCCACAAGAAGTTATAATGAATCAAGACGGGCACAAGGAATCACGAGTAAATGAGCAAAAAACTGCAGGCTCTTCTCTGGATATCAGCTATCATCTTGATCGGCAATTTCGTCGTTCTGCGGCTTTACGGCGATACACTGCAAAGCACTCACCTGTTCATCGTTCGGGGAACCGTTTTCTATCCGCTGTCATGGTTGAACCTTATCGCCGGTGTAGCTTTGGCTCTT
>JAUSGV010000126.1 GCA_030648675.1 Dehalococcoidales bacterium | reverse complement strand
TCAGGGCGTAGTGTCCGCAAGGGCATGAGAGTTCAAATCTCTCCCTCGGCACCATAGAGAGCGCCTGTAGCTCAGTTGGATTAGAGCGCAGCCCTGCGAAGGCTGAAGTCGTGGGTTCGAGTCCCACCAGGCGCACCATGAATAATAGCCAAGATATAAGATACAAGATACAATAAACCAACAGATTATTTGGAATTTGTTTCTTGGTGGTTGGTTATTGTTAATATGGGCGGTTAGCTCAGTTGGTTAGAGCACCTGCTTTACACGCAGGGGGTCAGAGGTTCGAGTCCTCTACTGCCCACCATAGCTTTAAAACATGCCGCGCAACGGTATTTCTACCCCAAAACGTAAAAATAAGAACCTCGACTGTCGATGTTGCCCTTTCGCTACGAAGCGCGGGGGAAAGCTATATCGCCGGTCTTTTGGTCTGCCAGCCTTGTCTGTAGAGGTAAATGATATGATGTTACCGCAAGCCGCTGCAATCTACTCGATCTGTGCCCGGGCGGCTGCTTTAGCTTGGCTTTAATAAGAGGATAATTATTAAGGATGTTACGTATATCAAATTTCTCTAAAAGTTACGCTCAGAGGGTTTTGTTTGCCGGGCTGACCTGCAATATCAATGCCCGTGATCGAATCGCCTTGCTCGGGCCGAACGGTTCCGGGAAGACTACCCTTCTGGATATTATCGCCGGCAATAATACCCCCGATACCGGGGAAATTATTAAGCAGAAAGACCTGACTATCGGCTTTTTGAAGCAGGATATCAACCCCTCAACAGAGAAGCGGCTGCTGGAGGATGTCCTGAGTGCCTCTCCAAAGATGGCCGACATGCTCTCCCGGATTGGCGTTCTTCAGGAGATGCTGTCGCGGGATGTGGATAATCATGATCGACTTCTTCGTGAACTGGGGGAGTTGCAGTCCGCTTATGAAGCGGCTGGCGGCTACGATCTTGAGCATGAAGCCAAGACGATCCTATCGGGCCTGGGCTTCAGACAACCGGAGTTTACGTTCTCTTTGAATAAATTCAGCGGCGGCTGGCTGATGCGGGCCGCGCTGGCACGGCTCTTGCTGATCAAGCCGGACCTCCTGCTGCTGGACGAGCCAACTAACCATCTCGATCTCGAAGCCTGCATCTGGTTTGAGAAATACCTCATGAGATACCGGGGTGCCGTCGTCGTAACCTCACATGACCGTGTCTTTCTCAACCGCGTCGTCAAGCGGGTCATCGCGATAGAACTAAACGGTGAAGTCATCCTGCATAGCGGTAACTACGATGCATATGTAGCCCACCGCCAGCAAGTACTGGAAACCCAACAGGCGGCGGCGGCACGACAGCAGAAAGAGATAAAGCGTGAAATGCTCTTTGTGGAGCGTTTTCGCGCCAAGGCAACAAAAGCGCGCCAGGTGCAGAGCCGGATTAAGAAGATTGACAAAATAAAGAGAATCGTAACGCCAAGGACAACCAGGAAGATTCATTTCGCCTTTCCGGAGTCGCCGCGCAGCGGTAAAGAGGTCATCTCCCTTAAACACGTCGGAAAATCGTATGGCTCAAGCGTTGTTTATCAGGAACTGGATTTCACAATTCACGCCGGCGATAGAGTAGCATTGGTAGGACCGAATGGCGCAGGTAAGACTACGCTATTGAAGATTCTCGCCGGGGTACTGTCTTTTGAGCGGGGAGAGCGCAAATTGGGCCATAATGCCATACCTGCCTATTACGCCCAGTACCTGCTGGAACTTTTGAACCCGGCAAACTCGGTACTCGGTGAGATGCAGCTGGCCGTACCCGGCGAACCGGAACAGAAGCTGAGAAAAATACTGGGTGGGTTTCTCTTCGGCAGAGATGATGTCAGAAAGCCGATTTCAGTGCTGTCCGGTGGAGAAAAGGCACGTGTAGCGCTGGCGAAGATGTTGATGCAGCCGAGCAACCTCCTCCTTATGGATGAGCCGACGAACCATCTGGATATCGCCTCCCGCGAAATACTGGCTGACGCGCTTAACGATTACCAAGGGACCATCTGTCTGATAACCCATGACAGGACTCTGATACGGGAGGTGGCCGACAAGATTGTAGAAATCAAGGATGGCCGACCCGAGATATTCTATGGCGATTACGACAGCTACCTGGAGAAGAAAGCAGCCGACGAAAGAGCGGCCGCACGAGCACCTCTCAAAAGGACGAATGGGAAGAATATACCGAAGAGGGGAAATATCCGGAATGCGTCCAGGGCTGCTCCGGAGATCACCCCGAACCGTGTTCGTTTGAAAAAGAGCTTACAGAACGAGAGTCAGCTTCATTCCAAAAGGATCAAGGTAGTTGAGGAGAAGCTTATCGAACTCGAGGGACAACTGGCAGGATTTGAATCGATATTTGCTAACCCGAACCATTACAGGGATGGGGTGCTCGTTACCGACACTCTCCAAAAACACGCCGTCTTGAAAGAGGAAATCAGGATACTTGCGGAAGATTGGGAAAATTTATCCATTATGGTGGAGAAATTGGGCAAAGAGATAACGGAATTGAGCCTCTCCGATTGAGATTTGTTTAGCCCGGGTTTAATGCCCCGATTGTTATTGTCGTTGCCTTTAGAAGTTTGTATTTGGTCTGGAGGTTGGGTAATCAATCACCCCTTGTTGTTGGCGGCATCCCCGCTTTATGCCGGCAAAGTCGTTACTGCCCGTGCGGCGACTTTGTTAACTTTGCCGCAAATCTTGCAAACAGAAGGCTTTACGTTACAGTCCCACCAGTGGGCTCCGGTCGGGGACTCGGGGCATTTCCAATCACCGGAATCAAGATATTCCCTTTCGCCAGGACTCATAAACCTTTTTGTATTAATTGCCATTATATTGCCTCCTGAATACAACCGGTTTGCCGATGGAGAACATTATGCTTTATGAAATTGCAGGTGCAGCACGTTAAGTGCTTTTTGCAGTTCCGTTTTATCGGTGATTTCGCGGCGAATACGAGCCTTCTCCCTTCGAACATATGTTCTAGTAGATTTTGACAATTCTTTCGCGTTCATCATATTGGCTCCTCCTTAAATCGCGGTTGAAAGAAAAAGGCTGGATAGGACAATCCTTTGGGACGGTTCTACCCAGCCTTACGTTACTCGCCGGTGATTAGTATCTTTTTACCGGGTTTGTCTTGCGGTAACAATCTGAACAGTAGACTGGTCTGTCGCCGCGGGGTTGAAAAGGTACCTGGGCGTCTTTGCCGCAGGTAGAACATTTGACGGGAAACATCTGCCGTGGGCCTGAGCTATAGCTATTGTTGCTATAGTTGCCACCGCCGAAGCTGCCGCTGCTGTTCTGCTGTGCTTTCCTTGCGTCCCGGCAAGGGAGACAACGCTTAGGCTCGTTAGTGTAGCCTTTGATAGCGAAGTTCTCTTGTTCCTGAGCAGTAAAGGTAAAGCCAGTGCTGCAATCGGAACATGTGAGCGATTTGTCTTGATAATTCATCGGATGACCTCCTTATTAAGATTTGGCTGGAATTGGGGTCATCCGATATTTGAGGAAACTGAGTTTGTTTGACTCGCTAAAAGATAACCTGTATCGAACCAGTTATCTCAATATAACATAAACAATTTACATAAGCAAATAGGTGAAACGGAGATAGTGTATTTGCTCATGTTGGAATGAGATTAAACAAGTATCGCTTGCCCGGCGGACGGATTCGAGCCAGCCGGTATTGATAGACTGAAAGGTCAGGTCAAAAGTCCTGCGTTTTGAGGTGTCCCTTTTTGAAAAGACGTTAAATACTATAAAAAAAGAGGGCACTATTGAAAGTGCCCTCCCTGGATTTACCTCCCCAACCCCGACTCACTTACGGTTAACAAAACCGTATTAAGGCAATTAAAACTGACTTCTGACTTATCTTAACGAGCCGAGTTTAGGTTCCGTCCGCCCCGATCTTTCGCAGAGCGTTAGTTTGGAAAAAACCACACCCCATAAAGTTTCTGAAGGTTCATACTTTTACACCTCCAAATTGTTTTATTAAGGCGTTACTCGGCCTCAACTCCTATTTAACTACTCCCTTGGTATAATTGTCAAACGCTTATTACAATCCTCAAGGTTGTATAATGGCAGCAAAACCTCAACCCTGGTTGGTACGTACAAAACATAGTTATCCTTTGGTCAATAGCCGTTAACCATCAATAGAAAATATCCGCTAGTGTGTTGTCTTACAAAAGGGTTTCCAGATGAGGATAACAATTGACAACTCAAAATCCCCCTTAGTCCCCCTTTTCCAAAGGGGGAGAGTCCTTTCTCCTCTTTCGAGGGAAGCAGACAGTTATGTAAATATATTTACGAGACACTACGCTAGCGCAAGTAATTTCCGTCTGCAAAGAATTCGGCCGCAAAACTGGCCGGAACACCTTTATAGTATATGCCCTTTTCGATAAGATCAATGATTCGCTGAATGACGCCGACAGTCTTGTCAACCTGCTGGATGGGCTGCAATGCTCGATTAACCAGATTCCGGGTTATCCAACCGCCTCCAGCTTTCAGCCGTCTTCCGGAGAGACGGCACTGGCATTTCAGAACAAACTGGTGGCAAGCGGCATCAGGACGATACTCAGAGCCGACATTGAAGCCGGCTGCAGCCTTCTTTCATTCAACATCTATACTTATTCGGGTTTCGCAGAGGTCAGCAGAAGTTTACGCCGCCGGAGAGATTTAGAATATATAGCTCCCAGCTATTTATCGCGGGAATATGTCACTGCTATCTGGTTCATGTCCAATACGCCCGCGGCAGTCGCATATACTACGGCCGCGGTTCGACTGTTAACGTCGATTTTACTGAAAATGTTGCGGAAATGGGTTTTAACCGTCGCTTCGCTGACGCAACATTTGTGGGCGATTTCTTTGTTGCTGTTGCCTTCAGCCGCCAATTGCAGAATTTCCCTTTCTCTTTTACTTAAGGGATCTTTAGCTCCAATCGTTTTGCGCGGCTCAGTGCGTTGAGAGGAAGCAATATATCCGGAACTCGGGAAATTAACGGCCGAGGCGTAGGCGTCTCCCGTTCGCGATTTATGATACCGCGGCGTGCTTTCCTGGGTGTCGGCAATGTCGACCAGCATTGGGAGTTGAAATCCCAGGTCGCGATTCAAGGCGGGTGCCAAGCCGTATGCCTGCATTTTATAATCAACTTCCATTATCTTGGGATCAACCTTTACAATGATGTTGCAATAACTTTATCGATTTGTCCTAAAGTGTCATACGTTAATGTATTAAGTATTGTACAAAAGTAGTTAAATTGTTATAAAAATAACAACTAAAATATTGCAAAATAATTACATTTCGATTATTGATAACAAAAAGGAAAGCCCGCTCATTAGAGCGGGCTTTCCTTTTTCCAGTTATTTCCTTTTATAATATTCTATTGCTAATACTGAGTGACGACGCCAAGGTCTGTCACAGTGTATATTTTCCCTGACTTTACCGTTGTCCCACTGAGGCCAACCATGTAATCAGAAACGTGGATTGTATCTCCATCCTTATTAGTGCTCGTGAATAAACTCAGATCACCGGTACCAGTTGGAACGGAGGGCCCTGCGTCCACTTTTCCGGTTGTTGCTTCAGTCATCATAGCCATCACAGCAGTTTGCACATTGTGCAATTCGACATTGGCGGCCTCAGTCTTGCCGCTGTTAATGAATTTACCGACGCTGGGGACGGCGATTGCCGCGAGTACCCCCAGGATCGCAACCACAACCAGCAGTTCGATGAGCGTGAACCCCTTTTCTGTCCCCTTTGAATGAAACAACCTGGCTAACCCCTTGATTTTGTGCAATTTGCACCTCCTACGTTTTTTAAATTCATATTACGTATTCCTCATATTCGGTAAATCACACCAAGGGAGGATTTAGGTCTAGTCCTTTATCGGGACGGTAATTCCTCCCGAAAAGGTAAAGCGTCAGCTAATCACAAAGTACAGCACCAAATTCCTCCGATAGAAGGATGTTCCCGTTGCTCTCCAGCAATAGTATTCATTTAGATCATCTATATATGGAGATATGCGGTGAACGTTCCGAATTTGGCATCGGGGAAGGCAGAGCACATCGCGACAGACCGCGACTCGCTTTCTCCGGTCCTGGCACGATTTGCGCGATCGCTGTGGCCGTGGTCGGAAAGACGACTGGCGGTTCTGGTTTGTTGTCTGGCTGCTCTGGACTATATGAGTACCGTCGCTTTCTTGAACCTGAGCGGAAGCAAGGGAGCTTACGAGGCGGGAATTCTAGCAAGCCGGGCACTGGAAAGAGGAGGACTGGGGGGTCTATTATTTAATGATGTCGCCGCCGTAGGCTTATTACTGGTTGCAGCCGGCGGCGTACGTAACATTTGCCTGAAGAAGGGAGAATTAAGCGGATTTTCTCACGCTGCTTTCGTATTAATGCTTTTGCCTTACGCCGCCGCCGCCGCCGCCGCTATAGCCAACAATCTGGTAATTGCCTGTATATAAACAGTCTTATTCCGGCCCTGGATTTGCTAAATTGTTGGAATCGGAGTTACCAGCGACGGCGCTTTAGCGAAAACCTGCGTCTGAAATTTGACTATTTAATGCGCCGCGAGAGTCGAACAAATACCCCACTCTTGGACTATTGTGGATTAATGCTCCTATCCTGAAGAGTCCTGATTGTTATTGAGTTAAAGTGAATTTTTATTAGTCATTATTTTGTACTATACCCGGCCGGAATTGCCGGATCTTTTTGTCCGTTTACCTTGACGTTGATTCCGCCATTATTTTGTGAATATCCGGACAGCATTGCCGGCTCTTTTCGTCCGTTTACCTTAACGTTAATTTCACCGATAAGCTTTTCGACTTCGGAACGGTCGTT
>JAUSGV010000106.1 GCA_030648675.1 Dehalococcoidales bacterium | reverse complement strand
CCCTAATCTGAAATTAGTTTCAGATTAGGGGACAGGCTTCTTAGTCACGCCATCAAGAGAGGAATTTTAGTGGATATCAGGTATCCCAGGCGGTTTAGGCATAGCAGGAGCGATACCAGCAAATCTCGGGGTGCCTTTCTTTTCGACGTAAGTAGTGATTTCACCAATAGTATCAATTTTGTAAATATGTCTTATACGGTTAACGGTTTCAGGATCGGTGTCAGTAAGATTCAAACCGATAATATTAGGAAGATCAACAGAGAGTGATCCTATCGGTACACCTTCGTGTGACACAATGTTAATCGATATTTCAGATTCAACCTTAATATACATTGTTAGAGTAACAAGCATTCTTGTAACTTGGTCGATTATTCTCTTTTCTTCATACCACATTTTAACCTTATAAAGACGTGTATGATCCTTATTACCCATATACAAATCACTGTCCTGGTCAATACCTTTTGATTGTGGTGACAAAGTTATGGAAACTTGATTTCCCAAGATCGTTAGGCTTTTCATGTAAAAACCCAGCTTATCTGCTATGGTATCGACTATATCATTCAATTCCTCACGTCGTAGTTCAGGAAGTCGTTTGGACGTAAACCAACCCCTGTCGGTTGCAGCGCGTCGATTATTGATATCGTAGAGAATAAGAGCACAAGTGATACCCAAAGCGTTGATCCATACTTGATCGTTTAGCTCAATCAGTTTCTCTAATGACCAGACCTCGGGACCCCATGATTTTTTTGGCCTATTTGGATTTGGGTCCCACAGTTTGACCTTTGCATCATCAAGGATCTTATAGTTCTCATGAGCGTAGGCATTCCGAATATGATTGTTCAGACCTCTGGCAAGCCGGTTGTCCGAATAGACGATTAGTCTCTCCATAACCTTAAGAGTGTTCAAATCTATTTTCCCATCGCTATCAGGAGTAAAATCCTTATTATTAACACGCTTTGCTATACCAAACGCATAAATTACAGGAGCGCATATTAGGCAAAATAATCCTTCATACATTACCTTGTAAGATGCCAAGTATTTCCTGATTTTATTATCGGGGTCGTTTACTGGTACGTCTTCAGCTTCACTAAGAGCCAGTCTGCAACTGTTGATGGAAGGGATTATATTGTCTATGATTAAAGAGTATTGTTGTGCGACTTCCTTAGGTTTTGTCTTACTACCCTCGATAAGAAAATGATAGGATGCACGGGCAGTTCTCACAAACTCCCTGTAATCCTTATCTGTGCGGCCAAACCACATAACATTCTCAAAGATGCTCTCTATAAGCGAACGACTAAAATCAGTAACTAGTGCATTTCGATTTAGCAAATCTGCAAATTCTTGCTGAAATTGAGGGAACGCTAGCAGAACAATTGGAGAGTGGTGCGGTCTAGACATTGAACACATCCTTAAAATACTGCTTTGTATTATACCATCACACCAGATTGAGAAGAGAATAGGTTCACATTGACAGGGCTTTCCCCTAACCATATGATAAATCATCGTTGGGAAAGAAACGCCGTATGGATTCCGAGTCAATGGTTAAAAGCTTGCGCATTCCGCTGATAGAAGAACTGGACACGGAATTATCGCCGCTTGAGGCGTTTGAATGTATCAAGGACGGGCGGTTCGGCTTCTTCCTGGACAGCGGGATGGACCCGGACAAACTGGGGCGGTATTCCTTCATGGGATGCGACCCGTTTCTGGTGCTCAGCACATGCGGGAACGAAGGCATTCTTACCCAGGGGAAAGCCAAAGCACGGATAACGGGCAATCCGTTCGACATGCTGCAACATTTACTGGAAATCTACCGGCTGGACTCTTCCCCTTCACCCGTTCCCTTCGTCGGCGGGGCCGTAGGTTACCTCAGCTATGACCTCTGTCATTTCATCGAGCGCCTGCCCGCAACAACCTCAGACGACCTTAAGCTGCCGGAATGTTATTTTGGTTTTTATGACCTTATCATCGCCTTTGACAACCTGCAAGGCAGGGCTTATATCATTTCTTCGGGTTTTCCTGAATTGAGAGAGACCGAGAGAATAACCCGGGCTGCCGAACGCATCGCTGAGATAAAGAACAAACTGAACCGGCCTCCGCCACAAAATAAATCTTTTCCTTTTCCCTCACCGGCGTGTTCTGTGTTAAAGAGCAATTTTACCCACGAAGGATACGTCGCTACCGTAGCCAAAGCCAAGCAGTACATTATCGATGGCGAGATTATCCAGGTCAACCTGTCCCAGCGTTTCGAAGCCGACATTTTTATACCTCCCTGGGAGCTTTACCGCCGTTTGCGGCAAATAAATCCGGCACCATTCGCCGCTTATCTCGGCTTCGAGGGAGTTTCTATAGTCAGCTCTTCACCGGAAAGATTTATCCGGCGGAGCGGCGACATTGTGGAAACACGGCCTATAAAAGGTACGCGGCCGCGCGGCAAAACGAAGCCGGAGGACGAGGCTATGGCCGCAGAACTTCTGTCCAGTACCAAAGACCGGGCGGAGAACATCATGATCGTCGACCTGGAGCGCAACGACCTCGGCCGCATCTGCCGTGTCGGCACCGTCAAGGTAACCGAGTTGGCTATACTGGAAACATTCCCTACCGTATTCCATCTCACCTCGACCATTACCGGCAAATTGAGAGAGGATAAAAACGGCATCGATTTACTTAAAGCCACTTTCCCCGGCGGCTCTGTAACCGGCGCACCGAAAATACGGGCCATGGAGATTATCGACGAGTTGGAACCGACCCGGAGAAGCGTTTATACCGGCAGTATCGGTTACATCGGTTTTAACGGCGACCTCGATCTCAATATCGCCATCCGCACTTTCATTGTGAAAGAGGGCAGGGCTTACTTTCAGGTGGGCGGCGGCATAGTGTATGATTCTGATCCGGAGGCCGAATATCAGGAGACCCTGTACAAAGGTCGGGCTTTAATCGACGCCCTGAAAATGTAAAACTATGAACGAAATTGTTTATCTGAATGGTTCGTTAATACCCGTTAACCAGGCAATAATTTCCCCGGTGGACTACGGCTTTCTCTACGGATTTGGTCTCTTTGAAACCATGCGTGCCTATGAAGGCAAGGTATCCTTTCTGGACAGACACTTAAGCCGTCTCGCCCGTTCCACGGAAACGCTGGGGTTGCTGGCAATAACTTTCGACATCGAAAAGGCTGTCAAAGATACCCTCGTGGCAAACAAGCTCGGCAACGCCCGCATCCGCGTTACTGTTTCTGCCGGTGAGGGGGGGGCAGTGCCGGATCCGGCAACCTGCAAAAACCCTACGGTACTAATCACCGCCCGGCAGTTCGAGCCTTACCCCGAACAAACCTATGAAAAGGGATTCAAAGCGGTGATTTCTTCAATCCGGCGCAACAGCCAGTCGCCTCTTTCACGGCTCAAGTCAACGAATTACCTGGAAAACCTCATGGCAAAGCGGGAGGCCAAGACGGCGGGTGCCGATGAGGCTCTTTTCCTCAACGAACGCGACCTTGTTGCCGAGGCCAGCATGAGCAACGTTTTCATCGTGTCTGACGGAATCCTGAAAACGCCGCGAGTGGAGAACGGCATTCTTCCGGGTGTTACCAGAGAAACAGTTCTGCAATTAGCCCCGAAGCTCGGCATTGAGACCGTTACCGATGATATCTGGTTGGATGATATTTTCGAAGCTCAGGAAGCTTTTCTGACCAACACATTGCTGGAGGTCATGCCCCTTACCAAAGTGGCACGAAACCTTATCGGTTCCGGCAAACCGGGGCCAGTGACGCGGAAATTACGACAGGCTTACCGGGAATTGGTCAAGAGCGAATGATGGCATCACTCATGCGGCAAACTCTGACCATCTCCTGAACATCGTGCACCCGCACTATATCCGCCCCGCCGGCGATGGAGAGAGCAACCACAGCCGCGGTGCCCTCCACACGTTCGTCAGCCGGAAGACCGCCTGACGCCAGGCCGATGAAAGATTTACGCGATGGTCCCACCAGAATGGGTCTGCCCAGCTTTTTTAGCTCTTTCAAGCGGCGGATAATCTCCAGTTCCTGCTGCCAGGTTTTACCGAACCCGATTCCGGGGTCGAGAATTATGTTTTCCCGGGCCACACCCAGGCTCAATGCCAGTTCCAGGCTTTGCCTGAGGGATGAAGTCACCTCACCGATGACATCATCGTATGAGGCGGTATCACGTTTAATCCGGGCATCATAACTTCCCTTCTCCCGCTGGTTGCTCATCAAAATAAGCGGAATATTCTTCCCGGCAGCAAGTTGAGCTAACTTCTGGTCACGTTTCAAGCCCCACTGGTCGTTTATTATGGTTGCCCCGGCCTCAAGAGCCCGGCGTGCCACTTCGGACTTACTGGTGTCGATACTCAGGGGAACAGTCACCT
>JAUSGV010000098.1 GCA_030648675.1 Dehalococcoidales bacterium | reverse complement strand
ATTGTTGAACGACGCTATTTTCGCTCAATTTTATAAGGATGCCCTCGACTATCTTCGTCCCCGCAGCAAATGGATGACAAGGCAAGATCTGAAACAGAAGGGGATTAGCAGCGAAATCATAGAACAGGTAGTGAGCACCATCGACGACGAGGACAATGCCTACCGCGCCGCTATGGAAAAATCAAAGCGGCTAACCGACGTGGATTATGAGACCTTTAGCCGTAAAGTAGGAAGCCATCTGCAAAGACGCGGCTTCAGTTCAAGCGTGATAAAGCACGCACTTAATAAAGCATGGGAGGACCGGAAGAGACCATCCGACGGGATGTCTCAAACCTGTCCTCGTTAGAAAAACGAGGTGAAAAATGCCAAATAACCAAGGTGCAATTTATTGGATAGCATTAGTCTCAGTTCTGTTTATCGGATTGATAATAGGCGGCGTGATCGTTTTCTTCTTCCGCAACATGTCGATAACCCGCCAGTTGCGTGTCGCCCAGCGCAAAGCCGCCCGGACGATAGCCGAAGCGAAAGACGAAACCAAGATCTTGATCAACGATGCCAAGCAGGAAGCCGATAAAATCAAGATTTCGGCGGAGAATGAATACCGCCAGCGTTTCGCCGAACTGCAACGACAGGAAAACCGTTTGACTTCCAAGACTGAGTCTCTGGACCACCGCCTCGAAGGACTGGAGGCCCGGGATCGCAATCTGACGAACAAAGAACGGGAGAGTGAAGCTATCCGAACAGAGGCGATCAGCATAAAGGAGCGCCAGGTCAAGCAACTGGAGACAATTGCCAGCATGACCACCGCCGATGCGAAAGAGATGCTGCTCGAAAGAGTCGAATCAGAGGCTAAGGAAGAAATTGCCCGACGGCTGCGCGGATGGGAAGCAAGGCTCAAAGAAGAAGCGGATAAAAAGTCACAGGAAATCCTGTGTCAGGTAATTCAACGCCAGGCGTCCGAGATATCCAGTGAGACTACGGTTTCGACTGTGCCTATCCCGAATGACGAGATGAAGGGACGCCTTATCGGACGGGAAGGACGCAACATCAGGGCGTTGGAACAAGCTACCGGCGTCGACCTGATTATCGATGACACCCCGGAAGCGGTCACTCTCTCCAGTTTCGACCCAATCCGCCGGGAAGTCGCCCGCATTACCATTAACAAGTTGATTCTCGACGGCCGGATTCATCCCGCCCGCATTGAAGAACTCGTGGCGAAAGCCCGTGAAGAAGTAGATATATCCATCGTCAAAGCCGGCGAACAAGCCGCGATTGAAGTCGGGGTTCAGGGCCTCCGCCCTGAGTTAATCAAGGTGCTCGGCCGGTTGAAATACCGGACAAGTTATGGGCAAAACGTTCTCGACCACAGCATAGAATCCGCTTACCTTTGCGGAATGATAGCCGCCGAATTGGGCGCGAACGTAGTTCTGGCCAAGCGCGCCGGTCTGCTCCACGATATCGGTAAAGCGGTCGACCGCGAGGTTGAAGGTACTCACGCCCAAATCGGCGCGGACCTGGTTAAACAGTGGGACAAGTCCGTTGAAGTGGCGCAGGGCATCGCCGAACACCATATGGAAGCGGGAACCACCAGTTTCTGGGGTTATATTGTATCCGCAGCCGATGCCATCAGCAGCGCCCGGCCCGGTGCCAGGCGAGAATCGCTGGAAACCTACATCAAGCGGTTGAAAGCCCTGGAAGAAATCGCCAACAGCTTCAAAGGCGTGGAAAAATCTTTCGCTATTCAGGCCGGTAAAGAAATCCGGATACTGGTCAAACCGGAGGAAATCGACGATCTTGCCGCGATGAGGCTTGCCCGTGATATCGTCAAGAAAATCGAGGAAGGCCTCGAATATCCGGGGCAGGTCAAGGTCACCGTGATCAGGGAAACCAGAGCCGTAGATTACGCTAAATAGGACACGAGGAGAAAAATTTGAAATTCTAATATCGTCCCGATTAACATACGGGATGGCTGCGGCGCAAAATACGAAATGCCGATTCCTTACGTCACGCGGCATCCCTGATAACCACTTTCCTCTCCCTTGAGGGGAGAGGATTAAGGTGAGGGTGATTGGTTTCCCCTCACTCATGTCTCTCCCGCAAGGGGAGAGAAGCATTATTTTAACTTTTTTCGTGCTTCGGATTTTTTAATGAACATTCTAGCTATTGGCGACATAATCGGCAGCCCGGGACGGCGCGCCGTTACCAGGCTCGTTCCCGCATTGCGCCAGGAGTTCGGGATCGATTTCGTCATAGCCAACGCGGAAAATGCCGCCGGCGGTTTCGGTGTCACTCCGGACACAGCTCAAGAGCTGTTCGACGCCGACGTCGACGTTTTGACATCGGGCAACCACATCTGGGCACAAAAAGACATCTTCCCGTACCTCGACAGCGAGATGCCGATTCTGCGCCCGCTAAACTACCCGCCCGGGGTACCGGGACGCGGTTATCTCACCCAGCATGGAGTACTGGTGGTGAACCTAATCGGACGAACATTTATCGGCAATTTCGACTGCCCGTTCCGTGCCATGGACCGGCTGCTCGGCGAAATAAAGCCCAAACCATCGATCATCGTCGTGGACTTCCACGCCGAAGCGACGTCGGAAAAGGTCGCCATGGGCCGCTACCTTGACGGCCGGGTTAGTGCCGTCCTGGGTACTCACACCCACGTTGGAACTATCGACACCCGGATATTACCGCAAGGTTCTGCCTACGTTACCGACATCGGCATGGTCGGTCCGATAGATTCGATCATCGGCGACGACCCTGAACCGGTTTTGCAGCGTTTTCTGACCTCGATGCCCGCCCGTCTGACAGTCGGCAGCGGCAAGACGATGCTCAACGCGGTGCTGGTTTCGGTCAATGACAAAACCGGCAAAGCTTTGAAAATCGAGCGGATCAGCCGGGAGGTCGGCTAATGTCCAAGGTAGACCTCCACGTCCATTCCACGGCTTCAGATGGGCGGCTCAGCCCGGAGCAGGTCGTCCGCAAGGCTGTCGAAAACGGTTTGACCGTTATCGCTCTATGCGATCACGATACGGTTGACGGCATTCCTCCGGCACTCGAGACTGCAGGATCGTTCCCGTCCTTCACCTTGATTCCGGGTGTTGAGATTAACACCGACGTCGGTGAGGGGGAAGCCCACATTCTCGGCTATTTCATTGACTACCACCACCCTGACCTTCTGGCAAATCTGGCGAACCTGCGCGAATCGCGCGTGGGGAGAGCACATCGTATGATCGCCAAACTTAATAACCTCGGATTTAAAATCTCTTGGGAACGGGTGAAAGAAATCGCGGGCGACGGCTCGATCGGCCGTCCGCACATCGCCCAGGCTTTGCTGGAAAAGGGCTATATTAATTCATTTCAGGAAGCTTTCAACAAATATATCGGTTGGGGTTGTCCGGCCTACGCCGAAAGGGAGAAGATCGCCCCGGCTGAGGCAGTGCGACTCATTTTGCTAGCCGGCGGATTACCCGTACTCGCCCATCCCTTCACCTTAAAAAACCCGGAAACGATGATCGCCGAATTAAAGTCCCACGGCCTAGTGGGAATCGAAGCCCACTACAACGGCTATGCGCCGGGGGATATCCTTAAGCTGCTCGGCTGGGCCGATAAATATGGTTTGATCGCTACCGGCGGCACGGATTACCACGGCCTTAACACCGGCAACGAGGTCGAAATCGGCGGGGTCGACGTCCCCATAGAATCGGCGGAGAGGTTGATTGCCCTCACAAAACAAAGACATCTGCCGTCAGCCACTCCGTAGGGAAGCTCTGGTGAATTTTTGTAATTTAGTCATTCGTAATTCGAATTTGTTTCGGATTTCGGATTTAGTGCTTCGGATTTTCCGTTAGCGTATCCCTTCCTTGAAACGGGATGATTGAATATATGATTCTTCCTTTCATTTTGCTGTTATTGGGTTCCTATCTCCTGGGCTCTATACCCACCGCTTACATCATTGCCCGGCGGACACGGGGAATAGACATCCGGCGATACGGTAGCGGTAACGTCGGCGCCTCGAACGTTTCGGCAGTAGTTTCCCGGTGGTGGACGATTCCGGTTACCTTTTTCGATCTCGGAAAAGGGATGCTGGTAGTTTACCTGGCTAAATTAGCCGGACTGGAAGTATACCAGCAAATTTTAGTGGGTATGGCGGCCATTGCCGGCCACAACTGGCCGATTTTTCTTCGCTTTAGCGGCGGCCGCGGTATTTTGACAACGGTGGGGGTAATCTTTGTACTCGCTCCCTGGTTGACTCTCGCCATGCTCGTCATCGCCTTTTCTTTTGCCCCGTTCCATCAGCTTCCGATCGGGGCTTTGCTGGCGCTGGGGCTGGGACCCCTGGGAACATGGTTTCTCGCCCAACCTTTCCAGATCGACCGCTCCTTCTCGCTTTCCATAGGTTTTTTTGCCGTTTTCCTGCTGGCTGTTGTCAGGCGACTGGCAGTGCCGCGTACCGAGTTAAGTACTTCGGTACCTACCGGAGAACTGCTGCTCAACCGGCTGCTTTTCGACCGCGATATAAAAGACCGCCACAAGTGGACGAAACGATCTCCAATCGCGGCTAATCCGGTCAAAAAACCTATAGACTTGTCCAAAAGATAGTAGTAAAATCAGGGTAGCGATGAGGTACCATGTATAAAATATTGAACGTTTTGATGGTAGCACCCACGCCACCGCTTGTAAAAGCACTCCAATGTATCGGGGTGCTTTTTAGTTTTAGGAAGGAGGTAAGTGATGCAATCGAGCCTTATCGGGAAAATTGAAAAAGCCAAGCGTTACTCACAAGACAAAGGCCGCGTCACCTTTTCCGGACTTACCGTTCAATTCCGCGGCGACAATGACACTTATACGACCACATTTGAAGGCGGCAAGTGGCATTGTTCCTGCCACTTCTCGTCAACCTGGGGAGTTTGCAGCCACACCATGGCGCTCGAGAGAATGCTCAGCGACATGCTGCCCCAGGAGGCCATTACGGTTCCTGAAGCCGCTCATTAGCGACCTGCTGCCGGACGTGTTCTATCGCTTCGGCAACGACAAAAAGCGAGCCGGTGACACAAATGAGGTCGCCGGGACCGGCTAATCTTCGTGCCAGTGCCAATGCCGCCGGAACATCCCGGGTCGCCATGGCGTCGATTCCATACCGCTGAAGTGCCGCGACCAGTTCCGGTTCAGGCATTGCCCGCGGATGGATCGAATGAGTAGCGATAACCTTATCGAACACCGGAGCTAATTCCGATACTATGCCGGACAAATCCTTATCGGCTGATACTCCGATAATCAAAATAGCCCGGTCGAATGTAAAGTACTCTTGCAAAGCCTGCCGTAATCTCGCCGCGGATTCGGCATTATGTGCCCCGTCGACGACCAGCAGAGGCTGTCGGCTGAGCACCTGAAGCCGTCCCGGCCAGTCCACTTTGGCAAGCCCGCGTGCGATACTCTCTGCGGACACATTGAAACCTTTTTCTTCCAAAATCTCCAACGCGGCTACCGCCGCGGCGGCATTATCGAGCTGGTGGCGTCCCAGGAGCGGGATCGTCAAATCATAAATGCCCAACCTGCCTTTGACCCGCAGCGACTGCCGTTCCTTTTTAGAGCCCAGGTATTCCCAACTAACATCCTGCCCGACCCTGATCAAATTCGATCCTTTTTTCTTGCAGGTTCGTTCCAATACCTCGTCCACCTCATCCGGCTGCGGGGAAGAGACAACGGGTTTTCCCCGTTTGATGATGCCGGCTTTCTCCACAGCGATCTTAGCCAGCGTATCACCGAGTACTGCCGTATGGTCCAGGCTTATCGAAGTAATCACGGAGACCTCGGGATCGACGACGTTAGTGGCGTCCAGGCGGCCGCCCAACCCGGTTTCTATCACCTGAAAATCTACGCCCCTTGACCGGAAATACTCGAAGGCCATAGCGGTAGTTACCTCGAAGGTAGTCAGCAAGCCGTAGGT
>JAUSGV010000095.1 GCA_030648675.1 Dehalococcoidales bacterium | reverse complement strand
TGCGAACTCTCCGGCTCCTGCCTCCAATGCCGCCTTTCCCACTGTATTTACGACCAGCCCCAGGGAAAGCGGCGGCTGCTTAAGGCGATGCGCGACAGAAAGATAACCGGATTATTTCACAAGGGAAAGAAAACCAAAGAGTTGGCGGCAATGTTCAATATTACCCGCCGGACCGTACAAAGAATTTTGAAAAGTTCGAAATCCGCATCACGAAACACGAAAAATGCGAAATAACCAAATTACAAGAAATGCTGATTCATTTCGTCATGCGGCATCCCGAAGGGGTTAAGAATCGGGACAATAACCAAAAATGGCACCGAGGTTGCCGCGAGCACCGGGTGTTCTCGCAAAGACCAAAAGCGAACGCTGGATTCCCCGCTTTCGCGGAGAATGACAGAGTAGAAGGAATGGGAAAATGAGTGAATTTAATCCGGCCGATCTGGCCCGCCGCGATACGGACAGAATAAAGTACTACCGGGAGTTACTGGATTTTTATCACGGGTTCCACTGGCAGAACCGGGCTGCCCGCGGGGAAAAACAGTTAACCTTCAACTACGCCCGCGTGCTGGTGGATAAAGTTACCTCTTACCTGATGTCCGGCACCACCTTCGCCGTCGATCCTGTCGAGGATTCGAGGGAAGCGAAGGAAAATGCCAGGAAGGCGGAGCAGGCGTTATACCAGGCGTATGAGGATAATAACCTAGAACAACTGGATTTCGATACGGAGATCGATTGTGCCATCCTCGGCGATGCCTGTTACAAAGTAACCTGGGACAATGAAGCGGTACGAGTCAGGGTCACCGCTCCCGACGTCCATGGGCTCTTCGCCTGGTGGTTCGGTGACGATGTGTCCCGATTATGGCGGGTGGCTTCCCGGTACATCCTGTCCGCGGAAGAGATCGAACTTCTTTATCACCTGACGCCAAAGTCGAAAACCGCGACACTGGGGCGTCTCCGATATTCCCCAGATAATGCAGCCGCAGACGGAACTTAACCGGGCCATGTCCCAGCTCTCCCGCATCCTTGAGCTTTCCGGTAACCCCATCGCCGTGCTGGAAAACGTCGACGCCTCGGAAGACATCGCCGTAAAACCCGGTGCCGTCTGGAACGTCCCCGAGTCTGCTAAAGCCTACCTTCTCGATTTGCTCCAGGGCGGCGGCGTCAGAATGCATATCGAGTATATCGATTTACTGTACCGGACAATACAGGATATCGCCGAGTCGCCGCGTGCCGCTTTCGGCGGACTCGAGGGCGACATATCCGGCGTCGCCCTCGAGATGGACCTCCACCCTTTGCTGCAAAAGGTTAAGCGGAAGCGGACAATTCGAACCGCCGTTTATAACCGCCGCAGCGAAATGATTTTGCGGCTTGTCCGTCAATTTACGGGGCAGGATTTCGGCCGCAACCGTATGAGGGTCGTGTGGGGGCCGGTCTTACCCCAGGATAAAGCCCGCCAGGTTCAGAACGAAGTGTCCCTCATCCAGGCCGGCGTTCATTCCCGCCGGTGGGCTATGGACGAACTCGGTATCCAGGACCCCGATTCTGAATTCAGCCGCTGGCTCGAAGAGAGGCAGAGCATATTGAAGATGAACAAGGATAATGGCATTCGATCTCCCGGAGGTAAAGCGAGTGAGTGAGAGCTGACGGGGGTGACCAGAGAGAAAAAATTAAAGATTAAAGATAAAAAAGTAAAAACTAAAATATAAAGGAGGAATTTAATGACCAACCCTGAAGAAAACCCAAGACAAGAAGTCGTTGCGAGCGAAGCGAAGCAATCCGTACATATTAACAGAGCCGGTGGCACCCCGATTAAAATCGGGGCCTGTGCAAATGACGACTCGGAAAAATCGATCAGCAATCTTAAAGCTGTTCTGGAAACAGAGCGGCAAGCCAGACTTTCCGCCGAAGCTGAGATAACAAAGCGGGAATCCGTTATCGCTGAAATCAACACGGCGGCTAACGAGGCAAAACAATCTTTGACCGAAACGGTAAGCGCCTACAAAGCCCTGGTAATACGTTCCAACCCTGCTGTTCCGGCAGAACTTATCTCCGGCAATAGCTTTAAGGAGATAGATATTTCACTGGATAGTGCCAGAAGCCTCGTTTCCAAAGTCAGGCTGGCCGTCGAGACTGAGATCGCTTCCGGAAAAGTTCCCGCCGGTGCCCCGCCGCGTTCCGCTCCGGATACGGAAAGTCTTACACCTCGCGAAAAAATTCAGTATGCGTTATCGAAAGGAGATAAGAGATAAAAAACCAAATGACAAAATCCCAATGCCAAATAAAATCCAAATGTCAAACAAAATCTAAAAAACAATATCCAGAAACTTAAGACTCAAAACAAAAACGAAATAATTTAATACGCGTAATTTTAAGGAGGTAAAAACTAATGCCTACGGTATTATCCGAATACGCCAAACTTTCCTCGGATATCCTTTTAAAGGGCATCGTCGAGACAATAATCAAGGACTCGCCGCTCCTGCAGAAGCTGCCCTTTATCGAAATCACGGGCAATGCCCTGGCCTACAACCGGGAGAAGTCCATGACCGCCGCCGCTTTTTATGCGGTCGACGGCACCTGGTCGGCACCCCCGGCAGTAAGCTTCGATAAGCTCACCGCCGAGCTGAAAATCCTGGGCCAGGACGCGGATGTCGATAATTACATCAAAGCGACACGCAGCAACGTCCAGGATATCGAAGCGACGATCGTCGAACTCACCGCCAAAAGCGTGCGCAGCAAGTTCGAGAACACTTTTATTTACGGTACGACATCCGACTACCTCGGCCTGAGTGCCGAAGCCAATGCCTTCGACGGCATCTGGAAGCTGATGGATACGGGAACGGCCAACGGTCAGGTAGTGAGTATGGGCGGAACGGGTGCCACACTGACATTAGCCAAATTGGACGAGCTTATCGATACGGTTAAAGGCGGTAAGCCCGACCTGCTTATGATGAGCCGCCGCAGCCGGCGCAAACTCAACGCTCTCATGAGAGCGGCCGGGGTAGTCGAAGTCGGACAGGACGAGTTCGGCAATTTCACCACTCTTTATAACGGTATTCCTGTCACCGTTAACGATTGGGTTGTGGATACCCACGCGCTTGCCGGCGGTGTGGAAACAGCCACCACCGGCGGGAGCAATTCCGTGATTTACGCTTTGTCCTTTGGCGAAGGTGCGGTTTGCGGCATCATCGGTCCCGGGGGTATTCAGATCGAACCGGTCGGGGTATTGGAGTCGAAGGACGCCACCCGGACACGGATCAAGTGGTACGTTTCCCTGGCCGACTTCTGCCTGCAGAAACGAGGAGCGTTGATCGGGGTACAGGATTAGGTTAGGGATTAGGGATTGGGGACTGGGGGTTGGACTACTCCTTAGCCCCTAACCTCTAATTCCCAGTTCAAGGAGATAAAAATGCTAACAATCATGGAACATATCGAACACCCTTTCGCCAAAGGTAACCTGACGACCGACGGCATCCAGTGGAGTGCCGAAAAGACGACCGGTACGGATGCTTACGAGACCGTTGAAGAAGTCACCGTTAATCCTCCCGCCTTAGGGGCCGTCATCGAGTTCGAATTCGGCCTTACGGGTGCGGTAAAGTCCAGCGGTGCCGCCGAAGGCATTCTTTTCAAATGGCAGGCAAGAAATAAAGGCGGCAACTGGGTCGATCTCCACCCCGAAATTACTTACGCCGCCAACGCTTCCGCTTACCGTGAGTACACGATGAGCGGCCGTTTCAAACCGGTAAACGGATTTAGCGGAGTCCCGTTCGACCTTCGGCTCATGATCAAGTCGGCAAGCGCGGGTGGAGAAAATGCCGTTGGCAAGACCAAGAGTTCGAGCTATGTGAGAGTGATATATGCTGCATCTTAGACAAAAGCACAAAGCACTAAATCCTAATTCCTAAACAAATCCCAAAAACCAATAACCAAATGATGAACAATAACCAAATGATCAAACACTGTCATTGCGAGACCCCGATTTTATCGGGACGTGGCAATCTCGGTAGTCTCTACTGTCATTCCGGCCCCGTATCGCGGTACGGGGTAAACTCAGCCGGAATCCAGAATAACTCTAACAGATCATTTTTCTGGATTCCGTGTCAGGCACGGAATGGTATGCGAGTGTGTTAAATGAAACTTAAAAAAGAAGATTGGTACCTCGACCCCAGACTTGTCCTGTATCTCCCTCTCCACCAACTCGATGGAGCCTCATTTGCTTCAAAAGACAAGCATGGGCATCTGTTCACCGCTTCCGGTGCGTTGTGG
>JAUSGV010000084.1 GCA_030648675.1 Dehalococcoidales bacterium | reverse complement strand
CGAAGAAGGCCTCAAACTGGAGCAGTCGACACGGGAGTGCGATCTCGATCTCGTCTACCTGCTCGCCCCCACCAGTACCAAAGAACGTATCAAGCTCGTCGCCGAAAGGTCGCGGGGCTTTATCTATCTAGTATCGGTTACCGGCGTCACCGGGGCTCGAACTCAGCTTCCGACCGACCTGGCAGACTTCGTGGCCAGGGTTCGCGAAACTGCCAAACAGCCGCTATGTGTCGGTTTCGGTATCTCGACCCCCGCCCAGGCCAAACAGGTCGCCGGCGTTGCCGACGGTATCATCGTCGGCAGCAAGATCATCAAACTGATGGAAAAAGACCCCACCCTCGGTGAAGTCAGCACCTTCATCAAATCCCTCCGCAAAGCCCTCGACACACCCTAAAATGTTTCTCCCTTTCGCAAAGGGAGATTAAGAGGGATTTCTGCTACCATTCTCCACTTCCGTTTGTCATTCTCCGCGAAGACTGAGAATCCACTCCCTAACCATACCTGCGAAAGACGTAGCCCCCGTATCGCATCGGGGCCGGTATCCAGCGTCCACAGACCCGGTGGCACAGGCGTCCCGCCTGTGTTTACCCCGAAGCAATCCATATAAATAATTCGATTGTTGCCGCTTTATATTTGTCCAGATTCACTCCGTCCATCCCGAGCCTGTCTAAGGATTCGGATTTCGTGCTTCGAATTTCGGATTTCAATTGTTTCCTCGCCCCTTGCGGGAGAGGAGTAAGGTGAGGGGAAACAAACTTCGGCATTTCGGATTTCGTGCTTCATGCTTCGGATTTTGTTCATTTGGTTCTTGGTTATTTCCCCAAATTCTGCTATCATATCCCCTAATTGAATACGGCTCTTTGAGGCGTCCCCGTTATGATCGGGGCTTAATTGGAAGGCAAGACCGGTGTGAATCCGGCACAGTTCCACCTGCTGTAATCCCCCCGTTAAAATCGGGGTGTAAAGTCAGAACTCCGGCCTCTACAACGTAGACCTCGGTGGAGATCGGGGAATGAGTAGATTTTTAATCCCCTCGTTCTTCGGATGAGGGGATTTTTTTATGGAGCGGAATGCTCCACCAGGCACGCAAGGGGACGCCTTGTGTGCGTAACTCGATGGAAATAATAACTTAAGGCAAATAATTGGTTCATAAATCTAATAGTCGCAAACGTACATTGTGGGTTTTAGGACTACTGGGCGGAGGTTTGCTCCTGACGGCCTTTCTGGCCAGTGCCCTGGGCTCGGTGAATATTTCGTTGGGCGACATCCTGCAAATGGTCTTGAACAAGACCGGATTATTCCATTTCGCGAACGCCTGGCGGGCGGCCGACGAAACGATCATTTTCCAGATAAGGCTGCCGCGGGTAGTCGGCGCCGCGCTGGTAGGGGCGGCACTCGCCACGGCTGGGGTCCTTTTCCAGGGTCTGCTGCGCAATCCGCTGGCCGACCCTTATATTACCGGCACCTCGGCGGGAGCTGCGCTGGGAGCGACTATTGCTATGATTTTGCCCGTGAGTCTGGTTTTTGTGGGGTTCGGATTGGTGCCGCTGGCCGCGTTCATCGGCGCCCTCGGAACGGTCATTCTGGTCTACAACCTGGCACGGGTAGGCGGCCGGACGCCCACGGTCAGTATGCTGCTTGCCGGCTTTGTCGTGAGCTCCCTGCTCGCCGCTGTCATCACATTCTTGATGTCGATCGGTGACCGTTTTGGCCTTAACCTGCGTGCGGTTTTTTCCTTCCTGATGGGACATATATCGATTAGCAACTGGACACAACTCGCCGTAGTTACCCCGCTGGTTATCCTGGGCATTATCGCCGCACGATTCTTCGCCATCCATCTTAACGCCTTTTCCCTCGGGGAAGAGGGGGCAGCCTACGTTGGGGTTGAAGTGGAGCGGTCGAAAATTGCGATACTTGCTTTGGGTTCGCTGCTTACCGCCGCTGCTGTTTCCATCAGCGGCCTAATCGGGTTTGTGGGCTTGGTGATGCCCCACGCCATGCGTTTGACCCTCGGGCCGGATAACCGTCTTTTGATCCCGGCTTCGGCACTGGGCGGGGCGATCTTTATCGTGGTGGCCGACCTTCTGGCCCGAGTCGTCCTGGCCCCGGGGGAAATCCCTGTCGGAGTGATCACCGCCTTGATCGGCGCCCCGATCTTCCTCTACTTGCTGCGACGCAGCCGGACGGAGTATGCCCTATGACGACCGGACTGAATATTCGGAGCATCAGCTTCGCCTATTTTAACGGACCGGTACTCCGCGACGTTAGTCTTTCTGTTGCTCCCGGTGAAATGGTCGGGCTCCTCGGTCCGAATGGTTCCGGCAAAACCACGCTGTTAAAGCTGGCCGGGGGCGTTCTGAAACCAGGAAGCGGGGAAATCAGTCTGGGCGATTCGAATATAGCTTCATTGAAACGGAAGGCCGTCGCCCGGGAGGTGGCCGTCGTGCCGCAGCAGTTCCATATTCCGTATGCCTTCACCACGCTCGATGTCGTCATGCTGGGGCGTTTCCCATTTGTGAGTTTGTTGTCAGGAGAGAGTGCCGCCGATAAGCAAGCCGCCCGCGACGCCATGTCGATGGTAGGATTGGACTACCTCGCGGAAAGCCGCTTCGACGAACTGAGCGGGGGAGAAAAGCAAAAGGTAGTCCTGGCGATGGCACTGGCGCAGCAGCCGAAATTGCTGCTTCTGGACGAACCGACACTACACCTGGATATCAATCACCAGATTGAAATTCTCGAGCTGGTGCGGCGTCTCAACAAAACGCAAAAAATCACCGTCCTGGCGGCCATGCACGACCTCAATCTCGCCGCGCTGTATTTCGACCGCCTGGTCGTTTTGAAAAGTGGAGGTATTGTTGCCGAAGGCACCCCGTCTCAGGTACTGACGGAAAAGATGATTGGCGATGTCTTCGATGCCACCGTCCGGGTAGAAACCGAGCCCGCCACCGGTCTCCCGCACGTCAAAATCATGAAACTCAAGAACTGAAAATTCATATACTCCAGTCTTTGCGAGGAGCGTAGCGACGAAGCAATCCGTCTTCCCAATAACTGTCATATTGCGAGCGTGAAGTACCCCGATTTTATCGGGAGAATCCATTCCCCAACCATACCGGCGAAAGCCGGTATCCAGAAGTTCTCTTTTCCATTGCGGGAGAGATGTAAGTGCTTCATATTTCGGATTTTACCCGTTTGGTCTTTGTTTCTGGTTTTTAGCTATATTGGTCATTCGTGCTTTGTATTTGTTTCGGATTTCGATATTCGTATTTCGGATTTTATCTGTTTTTGACCTTGTTTCTTGGTTATTGTATCTTGTTTGTTATCGTGTATCTTGGTTATTATATTTTCTCTTTAATTTTTGATCTTTGATCTTTAATCTATAATCTATCCCCTACATCACCTTATACTTCGGTCCATCCCCGCCCTCCGGCACCTCCCACTGTATCACCTGCCTCGGACACTTTACCCGGCATGTCTGACAATGCACGCAGTTGGACGGACTCAGTATCAGTTCGTCATTCTCGAATTTGTAGACATGGGCGGGACAGAAGAACTGGCAGGGATGGACGCCGAATTTGTCGAAGCACCCGTGGTCGTTCGTATCTTCTTTGAACGTAATGTGCGAAGGCTCGTTTTCCCGGTGGCTCGTCCCGGAAAGATTGACCGCCGTCGCCCTATCCATCAACCCGGCATCCGGCCGGTTAAGTTTTACTCTTCGCATGCCTTCATGGTCTGGCCTCGTCCCCAGCTTGGGGAACAATCCCTGAGCCATCGAAAGCGGTGCTCCCAGGAAAAAACCAAGTCGTCCCGCTTTGCTGAAAATCTGACGATAGTTCCGTGCCGCGCGGAGGTCCTGCCCGACAAAACTTGCCATCAGTCGTTGCTCGTACAAGCCCAGGGTCTGCCTGGAAAAATCCATGCTTTCTATTGCCACGGCTATCGCTTCCGCCGCCTCCATACCCGACTTCATCGCGTAGTGAATTCCCTTGAGTTTCCTCACGTTGGTCGTGCCCGCGGCGTCGCCGATAATAACCGCCCCGTTGACGACCAACTCCGGCAGCGAATAATATCCGCCCTCGGGTATCGTCCTGGCGCCGTAGGCGACGACCTGTCCCCCCTCGAGCATTTGCTTGACGATCCGGTGCGTCTTGAATAGCTGCAACTCGAGCTGCGGATTAAGATCACTGTACCGCCAGTCCAGACCGAGGATGAGCGATACCGCCGCATGGTTCGGGCCGAAACTGAAAATGCCACTCCCGCCGAAGACATCGGACGGTACAGGAAACCCAAGCGTGTGTACCACCCGGTTCGGCCCGAAGTTGTTCTTCTCCGGCAGCCTTATGATCTCCTTCACCCCGACCGAATATACCTGCGGATTTTTCCCTTTGTTGAGACCGAATTGTTTTATCAAGTCGTCCGTACGCTTGCCCAGTGAGCCTTCGCCGAAAACGGTCACCGCAGCTTCGATTGTCTCACCCGGGAGAAAGTTTGACTGCGGTTTGCCTTCCTTGTCCAACCCCTTGTCGTCGAGCTTTACCCCCTTCACCACCCCGTTCTCCACAACCACGCTTTTCGCGGCAAAACCGTGGTAGATTTCTACTCCCAGGCTACGCGCGATATCAGTAAGCCAAACCACCATTTCGCTCAGGGAGATAATGTAATTGCCTTTATTGTGCAAGTACGACGGCAACAGCCTATTCGGGATTCGCAGGGAATTGTTCTTGCTGGAAAGCAGGATGGTCTCGTCTTTTTCCACCTTGTTCGCCAGCATCCTGGTGACGAAGTCCTCTTTCCGTTCCCTCCAGCCGGGCAGCAGTTCGTCGAGTATCCCCGCCTCGAAAACAGCTCCTGAGAGGTTATGATGTCCCGGTTTGCCCGCTTTTTCGATGACGACCACCGCGCTGTTTTCCCCTTTTTCTTTAAGTATTTGCTTCAGCTTGATGGCTCCAGCCAGGCTCGCCGGTCCCGCCCCTACGAAAAGCACATCAACTTTGTTCAGTTTTTTGTTAACGTCGTTCATGCGTTAAACTCCCATAGCCGTCAATAAAAACATTTCCTCTCCCCTGCCCTCTAACTGTCATTGCGAGGGCGTAGCCCGTGGCAATCCCGGTAAATTTCGTTTCTTGCATTATGATTTCGTATTTGTTTCGTATTTTGCCCCGCCGGGCATCCCGCATGTCAATCGGGGCGATATTCGTATTTCGAATTTATTCCGTTTGGTCATTGGTGTTTGTTTAGTTATTGTCTCTTGGTTTTTGGTTATTTAACTTTTGTTTCGTATTTCGATATTCGAATTTCGGATTTCGGTGTTTTGTTTCTGTCTTTTGATTATTGGTCATTTTTTGGTTATTGTATCTTGATGTTTGGTTATTCGTTACTAAGTGCTTCGCACAGCTTCGGCACCACTTCCTCGATATCCCCAACCACGCCGAAATCGGCCACTTTGAAGATCGGCGCCGCGGGGTTCTTGTTGATCGCCACGATAACGTCGGAGTTTTGCATGCCCGTCAGGTGCTGGATCGCTCCCGATATACCCACGGCCACGTATATCTTGGGTTTGACCGTTTGCCCGGTCTGCCCTACCTGGTGGCTGCGGTCGATAAAGCCCGCTTCCACGGCGAGGCGGGAAGCTCCCACCATCACCTCACAGCAAAGACACTTGCCCAGGCTTGCCGCCAGCGGGCGGATGTACTTGTCATAGCCTTCCCGGGTCTTCACCCCCAATCCGCCGCTCACGATGGCTACCGCATCTTTAAGTTCGGAGGATAGCGGCCGCGACTCCGTGGAGATTATACGCACGCCGGGGTCGACGCCGCTTAGACTGGCGGTATGCTCGATTATCTCCCCTTTCCTCCCGTAGTCCGGTTTCAAGGCTCTCAGTACGCCGGGGCGGGCTGTCGCCATCTGGATAGTTGAGTTCTGCGTGATGATCGAAGCCATGATATTGCCGCCCAGCGCGGGACGGGTCTGTTTCAAAATCGCGGTAAGTTCCGTAGCCCCCCTCTTGAAGTCGAATATCTCCAGCGAGGTACAGTCCGCCGTCAGTCCCGAATTCGCGCGGTATGCTATTCTGGGTGCCAGCTCCCGGCCCATCGGCGTCGCGCTGAAGAGTATCATCTGCGGGTGGTATTTTTCGACCAGTTCGGTGACTGCCCTGGTATACGGCACTGGTAAAAATTCGGCCAGCAGCGGATCGTCCGCCACATAGACCTTGTCCGCCCCAAAGGCAACAACCTCTTTTTCCAGGCCACCGATGCCGTTGCCGGCGAGCACGGCGCCGACCTTTTCTTTTAAAATGCGGGCCAGTTCCGTTGCCTGCCCCAGCACTTCGAGAGAAGCCACGTTTATTTCCCCGCCTTCCTGTTCGATATACACCCAGACCTCGCCGTGATAGCTGCCTGCCTTCCCTTCCGGGAATTGGTAGGCAGCATGTTCTCGTGGCTTATCGGCTTCGGCCAGCCTCTGGGTGTAGGCGTCTTTTATCAGCTTTACCAATTTACCCAGGTCGTCTTCTATGACCGTCTTTTTCCGGTTGATATCTTTGGGAGAAAAGATGCGGAAAGGCGTCGTCCGCGAACCGGGCAGGCCGATGCGCGATTCCACCGCGCTGATGTCGGGGGCGCCCCACGCGGTTATCTTCTGCGAACTTGTCCATCTGGTACGGCTGAATGCCGCGTTCAAAGGCTCCGTCCAACTGGTCGCAGTAATTACGCAGGGGTATCCGGTCGGAGAGACGATCTGGTCGCCTCTTCTGGTTATGCGGGTTACCTTCAATTCGCCGTCGCTAAAGTCGCAGGCTTCGGCATAAGCGATGTGGGCGATGCCCAGTTCTTCGGCCACCTGCGCCGGTACCTGGGCGGTATCGCCGTCCACCGATTGCATTCCTGCCAGAATGACGTAGTTCCGGTCGCCGTGGAAAATTTCCTTCTCGATCTTCCTAACGGCCTGCCCTAACGGGTAAGCAGTTGCCGCCGTGTCCGCCCCGCCCATCTTCCGGTCGGTAACCAGGATGCCGGCGTCGGCCCCGACGGACATCGAATAGCGCAGCACTTCTTCGGCGAAAGGCGGCCCCATGGTCAGAGCGACGATCTGTCCCGGCTGCTTCTCCCGCATTCTGATAGCGAAAGCCAGTGCCTGCTTGTCCAACTCGTTCAGGACGTTGGTCAGGAACGCCCTTTTCAGCGTGCCCTTTTCCCAGTCCCACGCCTCGTCAGGAATGTTCCTGATATCCGGCACCTGCTTGACCAGAACAATGTAGTTCATGTATTCTCCACTGTCATTGCGAGTTTCGGCTTCCAGCCGAACCGTAGCAATCCCGGTAATCTTTCCGCCTATCATTCTCCATAAAACTTAGTTTCTAAGGTTTGTAATTTGCCATTTGATTATTGATTATTGTTTCTTGTTTGTATCTTGTCTCTTGTATCTTTGTTATTCGTTCTAGCTCCATTCAATTTTATCCTACCATTTTTAAAGAGGTCATAACAGACCGGACGATTTCATTACAAAACGTTAATAAAATGCGGCCCTCCGTTCGCCCTGAGCCAGCCGAAGACTGTCGAAGTGTCTCCCAATCATTCCGGCGAAAGACGCTAGTTCCCGTATCCAAGCGGGGTCGGTATCCCGCGTCTACCCTTAAAAACTTCCCTCGCCCATAACCTTCCACTGTCACGAGGAACGGAGCGACGCGGCAATCTCGGTAAATTTCATCGGGTCGTTCGTGCTTCGTATTTGTTTCGTATTTCGCCTGGACGGGCCGCCGTAAGCTTTGTTTTCTATCAGGAAGACGGAGACCTGATAGCAGTGTGTGTTAGAATGAGATGATAGATTGAAAAGGGAGAAAATATGAAAACAAAAGACTTACCTGGGAAGAACAAAGAGCCGGTGGCACAAGCTGGGGTAAAGGTTAAAGTAAAAATTAAGCCGGCGACGAAAAGTAGAAAGAGCAAGAAAAGATTTTAGTAGTCATTAAATGATGTGCAGTATGTGTCATGCTCAATAGACAAAATCAAAACCTTTGAACTTACCTTTAATCTGAGTACAACTACCGGTAAAGCGTTATGAGAATCGGAATACTCGAGTTGATGAGTCCCGGAACCACCAGAAGGTGGGATCATAAAGCATATAATTATCTTGTCACCAGGCAATACGCTAGTATTATGCCCCAGGCTGTAAGTGTCTGGTGCCGCAATCTGGGCCACAAAGTCTTCTATGCTACGTATTTGGGCGATAAAGACCCAAAACACCTGCTTCCCAACGACTTGGACGTTGTGTTTATCTCAACTTATACTCAGGCAAGCGCATTGGCATACGCTCTTGCCAAGTTGTACCGCAAGGAAAAAACGCTTACGGTAGTGGGCGGTCCTCATGCTAAACAATTTCCAGAGGATTGTTTGCGCTTTTTTGACGTCGTTGTGGGTGACTGCGATCATACTCTGATAACCGAGATTTTACGCGATTTGCCTCGGGGAGAAGTTCTCTCCAGCGGGCGCACGCTTGTTAGTATTCCTGGCGTGGAGGAGAGGATGCCGGAAATCCGTGCCTCCACTTTCCTCGGAAATAAGCCGTTCCCTTTTACCTCAATTCCATTGTTAACCAGCATTGGCTGTCCCAATTCTTGCGATTTCTGTATAGATTGGAATAATCCCTATGTGCTTCTACCTCTGGATCAACTGGAAGCAGATATGCGATATATCTTTCAGCATTTTCCTAAGGTGATGATAGGTTTACATGACCCCAACTTCGCCATCAAATTTGAGCAGGTCTTCGATGTCCTTGAAAAGATACCCAACCGGAGACGCAACAATTACACGATGGAGACCTCTCTCTCTAATTTACGAGGTTCCAGATTGGATCGGCTGAGAGCTATGGGAGACTTCTTTATTGTTCCCGGGATCGAATCATGGACCGCCTATTCGAACAAGGTCGGTGCCAGCTCTACGGCAAGTCCTCGCCAAAAACTTGATAAAGTCATAGACCGGATCAATACCATTCGGCCTTACGTCGCCGGAATTCAAGCCAACTTTATCTTCGGCCTGGATGTGGATATTGGAGACGAACCCATAGAGCTCACCAAAGAATTTACAGATCGAGTCCCCTTCGTGATGCCGAATTTCAATATTCCGGTCCCTTTTGGGAATACTCCGCTATATGAAAAATATTTAAGCGAAGGCCGTATCTTAACTAACATGCCGTTTAGTTTCTATTATTTGCCATACCTGGTATACACGCTGAAGAATTACAGTCCCGTTGTTTTTTATGAAAAACTCATCGACATATTTTCTTACATCTCGTCCGGAAACATGCTGCGAAAAAGGCTGCGGAGCGCTCCTTCCCTGTTACCAGCCGGATATAACCTGTTGAAAACCCTTGGCAACAGGCAAATGATAGGGAGATTCAGGAATATATTAAATTTATTGAAAACCGATAAACAATTCAGGGCTTTTCATGAACATGAAGCGGATGTTTTACCGGAATTTTATCATCGCCAGTATGAAAGTTTGCTCGGTCCTTATGCTGCACTCATGTCTCACGAAGAACGAAAACCCGTTCTTGTTGCCCGGAGGGGGAATGGAGTTAGCCCGGCATCAAAAGAGCAGTTACTATCGACCGGAAAATGAATCGTTATATTAAACCTTTTCTACTAACTTTACCGGCATTGCTTGTATCCAGAATCCCCCCTTGTCGTCTTTGACAACACTTCCCTCTCTTAAATCATAAAACCCATACCGGCGGAAGCCGGTATCCAGCATTTTTGATTTTGGTCATTCGAATTTCGAATTTGTTTCGTATTTAGATATTAGGATTTCGGATTTAGTTAATTTAGACTTCCACGTCACGCATGAACCGGGCTGTTTCTTCCGGCAGAGCGGTGTTTATAAAGATACCTGATCCAATTTCGAAACCTGCCGTTTCTGTAAGGCGAGGAATTATTTTTATATGCCATAGATAAAAATCTGCGTGCTCTTCACCAACTGGTGAGTTCTCGATAACCAGGTTAAAATCAGGGTTTTCAAGTCCGCGATGCAGTTTCAGCAGAGTAATTCGTAATACTTTTGCGAGGTAATGCATGTCTTCATCCCCGATTTGGCTAAAGCTGGCTTGATTTGCCAAAGGCATTATCCACGTCTCAAACGGCCGGTGAGAAGCAAAAGGGTGAAAAACGACGAACTTGGCGGTCGCTGTGATCAATCTGGTTCCTGCCTCAAGTTCACTGTCCCGCAAGTCTGCGTACAAGCAATGGCTGTTATCGTCATAATAACTGATCGCGACGTCATACTTGATTCTCATATGTCTGGGCACGATTGTTGTTGCTACTAACTGAGAGTGTGGATGTTCCACGGAAGTGCCGGCTGCAAGCCCATGGTTTTTAAAAATAATAATTGATTTCACGTTGGGCGTTTGTGCGAGAGCGGTATACCGGTCCCTGTAAGCAGATAAAACGTCGGATACTTCGGTATCATTCATAAGGGCGATGTGCTTGTTATGCGTTGGAGACTCTACGATCACTTCATGATGTCCCCAGGCATCGAGACTAAGAAACATATTTTGTTCAACTTTTCTGAAGTTACCTGCGTCCGGAGTTACTGCGGGAAACTTGTTAGAAAAAACTCTTACTCGCCAACCACCTTTACTTGAGTCTGTTATATACTCTAGAACCGCGGGGGTTGCCATATTCTCATTGCCCGGGCAGAATGGGCATGATCTCAAAAAGCCGACAGTCTCAGTTTTGGATGAACGATGCATGAAGTCAGAGGGCCTTTTTCTCCTCTCAGTCGCTATTATTACCCACTCTTTTGTGGTTGGATCTTGCCTGATCTCCGACATGGGGTTAACCTTCTACAATAAACGGCGCTTTTTTAATGTTTTATGCAAGTCTAAATATATCCTACTAGATCGCTTAAAATAATGCCAAAGATATTCCTTTAAAACAAAAATTTGCCCCCGTCCGATACCCCATTAAGTGACTGCGGTTTTTGGTTGCTTCTTGTTCCTGAGAGTGAGCTACCCTGGCACAGGGTTATTATACATTGCAGAAATCCAGGGTCCCGTATCGCATTTGCTTAAGAAGACTATTTATTATATAGTTACTTTTTCTCTTGTTCAGATTGTCACCGCATGACGAACTCGGTATAGAGATACAGTTATCAGAGGATAACGAAAAGGCCGTGTAGAAATGTCCGATTGGACAGACCCACCCGGCCTTTTCGTTTTAGGTGCCGCCGGTTTGCAACGTGGAGGAGGGCAGCAATAACATGAAGAGGAAAATACTTAACATCTCGAATATTCTGGCTCTGGTCCTGAGCTTCGTGGTGGCAGCGGTACCGGTCGGATCTGTTTTGGCAATCGAGGCTCCGCGCGTCGCTACCAGTTCTCCTCCCAAAGGTGCAGTGAGTGTTCCCGGGAGCGTGTGGGCATGGGGTTCCAAGGGGGCTACCGGGCTGGGCGATGGTACCGTCGGTGACAAAAAAATCCCGTTCTGGTAAGCGGATAAGTGGCGTTGTAGCAATCGCGGCCGGCAACTGGCATGACCTGGCTTTGAAGGCGGAGGGTACCGTATGGGCTTGGGGACTTAACTCTGCGGGGCAACTCGGCAACGGGGCTAATTCTAATAGTTATATTCCAATTCAACTGAACGAACTTAGTGGAGTCACGGCCATCGCCGCCAGCGGTTCACATAGCCTGGCGCTCAAAGCGGATAGCACGGTCTGGGCCTGGGGCGATAACACCAATGGTCAACTCGGTACCGGCACTGTTACCGACAGATTATCCCGAATTCAGGTGGCATTCCTGAACGGGGTTGCGGCCGTCGCTGCCGGTAGCACGCATAGCATGGCAGTTAAGGAAGATGGCACAGTCTGGGCGTGGGGCTACAACTACTACGGACAGATCGGCGATAATACAACTTCTAACAAATTAACCCCCGTTCAGGTCAACGGACTGACCGGTGTTACGGCCATCGCTGCAAGGAACTTTCACAGCCTGGCGCTCAAAGCTGACCCTGCTCCGCTTTCTCCGGTGCTGGGTGTAGCGCCGGTAACGGTTGCGCCAACACCTGGTGGCGTCCTGGGCTCCAAACCTCTTTTAGGTACATTAAAAATAGATAACGACCGGGGCACGATTATTTACGCTTTAGCGAGAGTAGGTGAAACATCGCCAATAGGTGTAAAGGGTGTTCTTGCCAACCTTGAGTTTAGGGCTAAGAGCGGCGCAACGGGTACTGCGAAGATAGATCTAACCAAGGTTGGGTTGACCAATGAGAACTTCGAGGAAATCATGGGCGTGAAATACGAAGGTGCTGCCGTCGTTTTTCCATAATGTTAGAGCATCGGTGAGGCAATCGGTAAGTAAATAGGGGGGAGGAAAAAAATGAAGACAAAATTGCTATTACTCGTAATTTCGGCGCTCCTGGTGGGCGTTGGCTTAGTCGGTTGTGGCCCCAAGAATGATACGACCCAAACTCCGGTAACAACGCCGGCTCCGTCTGAGACGACGGCTGCGAAAACGGCACCTTCAGTTGTTAGCCCGGTTTGGCCTGACATTCCCATTTATCCATCCCTGACGACGATACAAAGAACCAGCCAGCCACTTCCGATGGCAACGGGCTACGCTAATGCTGAATTCCGTGTCTATGAGACCAATGACAGCCTTGAAAAAGTCGTTTCTTTCTACAAAGACCGGATGGCGGCCAATGGTTGGGAAGAATTCCCGTGGACGGATACCCCGCAAATCAGTATGGGCTCGTATTCCAAGAATAATCTTGAGCATATGGCTTGGGTTTGGGTCGTCTCTGTGGAGGGTAAGACACAAGTCATTCTGGGGAGAGCCTCAAAAGAATAGTTAGATGATAATCGGAATCTGACTATTGGTGCCGCAGTTCATTTCGTATTTCGCCCAGCAGAGTGTCCCGTATATAAATCGGGACGAATCTTCGACTATCTGATCTGGATACAGCACCAACTGACACAACATCCTTCAATACAACAAGATATGCCGGTTCTACTCGGGTCTTTCAAAATCGCTGCAATCTGTTGGTGTAGTCCT
>JAUSGV010000081.1 GCA_030648675.1 Dehalococcoidales bacterium | reverse complement strand
CGGTTCGCAATGAGTATTCTCACTAAGACAACTCCAGCACCATCAGGACGTCGCCGGAGTTAACCACCTCGCCCTCGAAGGACATTATCTCTTTCACCACACCGTTATGCGGTGCGTCCACTTCGTTGTGCATTTTCATCGCTTCTATCATGAGCAGGATATCGCCGGCCTTGACCCTGTCGCCGACCTTCACCTTTACGGCAAGTACCATTCCCGCCATGGGCGATACCACCGCTCCCGGAGACGATCCTTTGGGTTTCTCGGATCTAGCAACTTCGATAGTCTTGCCGACCACCGGCGCGATTTTGACGTTGAAGATCTCGCCGTCGACGTCGACGCTAAACTCCGCAGGCCCGGCTTCATGCGGCGGCGGAACTGCGGGAGCCGCGGCGGCCGGAACGGATTCTTCTTTGGCTTCGCCTTTGAGGAATTTCATCGCGACCTGCGGATACAAAGCATAAGTGATCAGGTCCTCTTCGCTATTCAGAATACCCAGCTTCTTACCGTCGGCTTTCAGTTTCTCCAGTTCGGGTTTAATGATGTCGGCGGGACGTACCGTGATCGGTTTCTCGTCGCCGATAACCGCTTTTTTGATCTCTTCGTTGACCTCTGCCGGCGGGCGGCCGTACTGTCCCAGGAAGTAATTTTTCACTTCCTGCGTGACTCTCTTGTACCGGACTCCGGCAAGAACGTTGAGCACGGCCTGAGTACCGACTAGCTGGCTCGTCGGCGTCACCAGCGGCGGATAGCCGAGATCTTGCCGGACTCTCGGAACCTCGAGCTCCACTTCCTCCAGTCTATCCAGGGCGTTCTGCTCCTTTAGCTGGCTGACCAGGTTGGACAGCATTCCGCCCGGTATCTGGTGCAGCAGCACGCTGACGTTAGGGCGGGTTGCTTCCGCGGTAAATAATGTCCGGTAGTTTTCCACCAGCGCGGCAAAATACTCGCCGATTTCGTAGAGCTGATCCAGGTTCAAGCCGGAATCGTAAGGCGTATCCTTGAATGCGGCTACGATACTCTCCGTCGGCGGCTGGGAAGTCCCCCAACTCAACGGCGAAAAAGTAGTATCGACGATATCGGCACCGGCAAGCACCGCCGCATAATAACTTAATGGCGCCATGCCGCTGGAACAATGAGAATGAAGGTCGAGGGGGATCTTTACCTTTTTTTTTATCGCTTTGACCAGGTCGTTCGCCGCCATCGGCGATATCAGTCCGGCCATGTCCTTGATGCAGATTGAGTCGCAGCCCAACCCTTCCAGCGTGGCTGCCATTTTGGCGAAGCTGTCTATGGTGTGAACGGGGCTGGTGGTATAGCACATCGCTCCCTGGACGTGAGCACCGTGTTCCTTGGCGACCTTGATCGCCAGCTCCATGTTGCGCACGTCGTTAAGAGCGTCGAAAACTCGAAAAACATCTATGCCGTTCTTTACGGCGAGCCGGATGAATTCCTTGAGCACGTCATCGGCATAGTGGCGATAACCGACGATATTTTGCCCCCGCAGCAGCATTTGCAGGCGCGTATTCTTTATCTTGGAGCGTAAAACCCTCAGTCTTTCCCACGGGTCTTCGTTCAGGAACCGGAGACAGGCATCGAAGGTCGCTCCCCCCCACATCTCGATTGAGAAAAACCCGACCTTGTCGAGCTTTTCGGCAATGGGCACCATGTCACGGGTACGCATTCGGGTGGCGATCAGCGACTGATGTGCATCCCTCAATGTGGTATCGGTTATTTGAAGACCCATGTAACTCGCTCCACGGACATTGAATTTTTTCGGATTCCTAATATAATCGCATAAATTCGATTGTGCTGTCACCTTTTCAGACTCCGAATTCGTTACTTTTGCTACTAAATGCTATAATGCGAACGTCCAATCTTAGTATTTTGACCGCACGGTACCCGCGCCGGAAAATTTTCCGGCCAAACATGAAGGAAAAAAATGGAAGACCCAGTTAAAAAGGAAACCCACTGGCTGCGGCAAAAAATTACGTCGCAATTTATCGAAGGCATTCTCGTCATTGTTCCCATTGGCATCGCCCTCTGGATACTTATCTGGCTGTTTGAAGCGGTAGACGGGTTCCTCCAACCGGTAATAAAGGAGATTATCAAGTGGACTATCCCGAACGCCGGATTCGATACCATCCCGGGCGCCGGATTCGTAATGACATTGCTTCTAATCTACCTTGTCGGCCTGCTCACCGAAAACGTAATCGGCAGGAGGGTGATTCGCTACGGTGAATCACAGCTTGCCAGAGTTCCGGTCTTCCGTTATGTTTACACCGGTATTAAAAACCTGGTTACGGGTTTTTCGATGTCGGGCAAAAGCGGGGGTTTCAGTCAGGTTGTGCTGATAGAATTCCCCACGAAGGGAATGAAGACGATTGGCTTTGTCACCGCTGAAATGAAGTCCGAGGACGGCGAAAATTTGCTTACCATCTACGTGCCTCAGTCACCCACTCCGACCACCGGCTTCATCGAAATCGTTAAGGAAAAAGACATAGTGCGCCTTGACATGTCGATCGAGGATGCCATAAAAATGGTGGTTTCGGCCGGCGCCTTTTCACCGGCGCAACTTAAAGCCTGCCTCAAAGATCACACCGACGTATAACTTTCATCGGGTATAATCGAAAGCAGCATTAAAAATTATCAGGAGCGTGCTAATGAGCAAATTCATCGACGATTTAAAGCGGGCTTGCAACGGGGCGCCGGCGCCTATCGGTTTTCTGCCGCGGCAGACAGCAACGGCACCATGCCGGATGCTTTTGCTGGCCGTTGTGGCGCCGGAAGACCTGGACCGCGTCGCCGAATTCATAGACGGGGCCGATGCCGTTCTTTTACCGGTCGCCAGCGAAAACCCGCCGAAAAAGCGGCTGACCGGATTTGCCGGCGCGGCCGGCAAAACGCCCTGGGGCGCATGGTTGAAAGGAAAGAATGCCGCCATCCCGGAACTTGTCAAAGCCGGATGCGATTTTGTCGTTTTTTCAGGCTCGACCGTACTGACCGCTGCCGTGGATGAAAAGACCGGCAAGATTCTGGAAGTGGAACCGTCCATCGCCGACACCATGCTGCGCACCACCGGCAGCCTTCCCGTGGATGCGGTGTTTATCAACGATGATTCGGTAGGAGAC